>JBIJDQ010000355.1:0-3484 GCA_044344025.1 Rhodoferax sp. | reverse complement strand
TCCGGCTGTAGAGCTTGAAGCCACCCAGGCCGTAGGCGCGCGCGGCTTCAATCTCGCCCACGGCTGTGGCTTTGAGGGCGCCGGCAAAAATCTCGGTGGTGTAGGCCGTGGAATTCAGTGTGAAGGCCAGCCAGGCGCAAAACCAGGCGTTCTTGAACAGCACCCAGACGGCGCTTTCGCGCACCGCTTCAAACTGCGCCAGCCCGTGGTAAATGATGAACAACTGCACCAGCAGCGGTGTGCCACGAAACACATAGGTGAAAAACCAGACTGGTTTGGCCACCCATAAATTGGGCGACACCCGGGCAATGGCCAGCGGAACAGCGAGTGTGAAAGAACTCGCCAGGCTGATGACCAGCAGCACCAGCGTGGTGCGCAGTCCGCCCGCATACTGCGGCAGGCTGTCGATGATGATTTGCCACTGCATGTCAGAACTGCACCGTTCTGACACCCAGGCTGTACCGCGCCTCCAGCCGTGACAACAAAAAGACCGAGATGCTGGTCAGCGTGAGGTAAATCAGCGCCACCGCCATGTAAAAGGTAAACGGTGCCCGGGTGGTGGCCGCTGCCAGGCCAGCACGGTGCACCATGTCATCAAGCCCGATGATCGACACCAGGGCGGAGGCCTTGATCATGATCAGCCAGTTGTTGGCAAACCCCGGAATCGCGTGGCGCACCATTTGTGGCAACACAATGCGCCACATCACTGTGCGCGGCGACAGGGCAAAAGCCAGCCCGGCCTCGGCTTGGCCCCGCGGCACCGCCAGAATTGCGCCGCGAAAAGTCTCGGTCAAATAAGCTCCAAAGATGAAGCCAATGGTCAACACCCCGGCCAGAAACGGCGGAATGTCAATGTAGCCCCAGCCCTGTGAATCTGCAAGTTTGTTGATGCCAATCTGGCCGCCATAAAAAATCAGCAGCATCAGCACCAACTCGGGCATGCCGCGAATCAGGGTGGTGTAGACCTCAGCCGACCAGCGTGCAGCCCGTGACTTGGACAGTTTGGCGCTGGCCCCCAGCAGGCCAAACAGGCAGGCAATCGCCAAGGAGAGGGCCGACACCTTCAGGGTCAGCACCAGGCCTTCAAGGATGGCGGGCAGGTAACCGTACAACATGGCAATTTGCTATAGTATCAATAGCTATAAAGGCTTACAGGACAAGCACTAGAGGCCAATTTTGCATGAATTTTTATCAAAGACCCCGAATGTTGACATCAAAGTACTTGTCGTTGATGTTCTTGTAAACACCGTTGGCTGTGATGGCCTTCAGTGCGGCATTGACCTTGGTGCGCAAGCTGTCTTCGCCCTTGCGCATGGCCATGCCCACACCACCGCCTTGGGCAGCACCGCCAAGGGTGATGGGGGCGCCCGCCTTGGCGTAGGTCTTGCCCTCGGGTGATTTCAGGAACGCGGCGGTGGCGGCCAGGGATGAACCGAACCCAATGTCACCCCGGCCAGCGGCGAGTTCCATGGTGACTTCAGCCTCCTTGGCCACCAGCAGCACCTCACTGTCCTTGAAGTTTTCCTGCACAAACTTGGCCCGTGGGGTGTTGCGCGTGACGATGATTTTCTTGCCCTTGAGGGCTGCGGCATTCACGTCTTTGAAACTGCCGGCCTTGGCAATCCAGGCTGAGGGAATGTCGTAATACGAGTCGCTGAAATCAGCTGCTTTCTTGCGGTCTTCGGTGATGGACATGGAGGCCACAATCATGTCGAACTTTTTGGCGTTCAGCGCGGGCATCATGCCGTCCCATTCTTGCGACACCAAGGTGCACTCGGCCTTGATCTGGGCACAAATGGCGTTGGCAATGTCGATGTCAAAGCCAGAAAACTTGCCATCGGGGGCCATTTGAGAAAACGGCGGGTAGTTGGCCTCGACCCCGATGCGGATCTTGGCCCAGTCAGGCGCTTGCGCCAGCGCAGCGGTCTGGATGCCAAGCGATGCGAAAAGGAGGGCAGCGGCGGTCAGTTTGCGGATCATGAAAACTCCTGAAGGGTAAAAAGTTTGCGGTGGTTGCAGATGAAATGTACATTAATTTTCACATAACAAATTTATGTAAATATCCGTACATACCCTAACTTTATTTGCGAGGTGGGGTGTTTTGGCTCACGGATAATGAAACCGCCATGCCTAGCCCCACACCCTTGCCACACCAACACGTCGCCATGCAAGTGGATGCTGCCTTTGCCAGCTCAAGCCTTGGGCTGAAACTACAGACGGTGCTGGCCGCCGGGCGCGGCTCCAGCGCCGTCATTGCCGACTTTTTACTGCGCAACCCGGTGCGCGCCACAGCCTGGGGCATTGAGGAGCTGGCGCAGCAGACACAAATCTCCACCGCCACCCTGAGCCGCTTTGCCCGCACGCTGGGGTTTGAGGGCTTTGCTGCACTGCGTGCGGCCATGGCCGAAGCCTTGCAAAGCGCCTTGCAGCCGGTGTTTCAGCCGGTTGAGAAATTGCGCGGTGCGCTGGAGCGCGCTGTGCCCTTGAGCGGCAACCCGGTGCTGGCTGAAAGCCTGCAATCCACCTTGAGCAACATCAGCACCACCGTGGCCGGCCTGGATGTTGACCGGCTGAACGCCATTGCCCGGCGGATTTTGGACGCAGACACCGTCTACACCCTGGGTTTTGGCTTGAGCGCGCACCTGGCGGCCCTGCTGTCACTGGACCTGCAGCCGTTTTGTCGGCAGGCCATCAACGTGGTGGAGTTTGGTGGCACCGAGGTGGCCGCTGGCAAGTTGATGAACATTGGCCCCAAAGACCTGCTGATCGCCATCTCGTTCCCGCGTTATGCCAGCGATGCCATCACGCTCACGCGTTACGCCCGCGACCGAGGTGCCCGCATTGTGGTCATGACTGATTCCGTGGCATCCCCGCTGGTGCCATGGACCCATGACCTGCTGCTGAGTGCTGCTACCCACCCGGTGCTCTCCAGCAGCTACAGCGCGGCGGTGGTGGTGGTCGAGGCGCTGGTCACCAGCCTGATGCTCAGTGGCAACAACCATGTGGTCCAGGCAGAAAAACTCACCGGTGCCATCTGTGCCTACCTGTACAGCGACCGCCCCGGCACTGAAAAACCCAGGCCCACACGCCAGCGTACCAAACCTGCGCCGCCGCCCTGAGCACCGGTAGGCAGCGCCTGCGCTCAGGACATGCGGTAGGTTTCCAGGTGAATGCTGGTCTCGGTGTTGCTGATGCCTTTGAGCAGCCGAATGCGCTCCAGCACCTGGGCCAATTCCTGCAGGCTTTCGGCGCGTAACTCGGCCAGCAAATCCCAGCGCCCGTTGGTGTCGTGCAGGGCCGCCACACCCGGCTCACCCAGCAAGTGGGAAATCACGGCACGTGTCTGGTTGCCATCTACCGCAATGCTCATCCAGGCCAGAATGCTGTTGTGCTGCACGTCCGGGCGCAACCGAACGGTGTAACCGACGATCACACCGTCGTCTTCCAGGCGGCGAATGCGGTTGGTGACGGTGCCACGCGACAC
>JBIJDQ010000354.1:0-3485 GCA_044344025.1 Rhodoferax sp. | reverse complement strand
CAAACCCTTGTTCGTGGCCATATCTGAAAAACTGGTGCGCAACTGGTCAAAAATGCGGTTGATCGGAAACGCGCTCAGGCGCACATCAATTGAAGCGCCATCCAGGCGTGAATAGTCAAAAAACGCCTCCAGCATTTCCTGCAGCGCCCGCACCGACGCATCTACCCCAGCCACCAGCTCTTTGGTTTGGGTGTCGTGTGGCAATTGCGTCAGCCGGGCAACAAACATGCCCAAGGCATGGGCAGGTTGGCGCAAGTCGTGGCTGGCAGCAGCCAAAAACCGCGACTTGGCCTGGTAGGCCGCTTCGGCCTGTTCCTTGCCCTGACGCAATTGCGCCTCATATCGGCTGCGCACATGGTTAAACGCGGCGGCCACCAGGGTGTAAAACCCGAGCGACAAGACAAAATGGGTGCTCACTACCGGTGAAAAGTGACGGGGACCCAGCAGGTCGACGCCGATCAGCAAAAAATACAGCGTCACCAGGCTCAAAAAAGCAACGCCATACAGCCACCCCTGGCGTTGCCCCTTGAGAAAAAAGGCGAGGAACGGCAAGGTGTACACCCAGAAAAGACCTGTGCCTTCAATGCCCCCGGTCACGATCAGGGCACCGAAAATCACACCGGCAGACAACAACAGCAAGGTCTCGGCCACCGTCACCCGGCTCTGCGTGTTGCTCAACACCACCGCTGGCGCCACCAGCAACAAGACCGCCGCCAACTCAATCAAACCCAGCACCAAAAAGCCGGGTGTGAGCAGGTTGAACACCGAAAAAAACGATGCCACCACCAATCCGATGGTGCTTGCGGCACGCACGTGGCGAGCGCGTTCGTCCAATCCGATCACAGAATCCATCCATTCCCCCGGGTCAACATGGCCACCGAGAGAGTCCCGGGGCGGGTGAATGCTAACAAATCATCTGACAGGGGTAAGGTGTCTGGCGCCTGGCTCATCCTGCCTGGTTGCGCATCCAGTCAGCCGTCTGAAAAAAGGAGGCACGCAGTTTCTCGCGCAAGTCGGCGGGCACGCCGATCTCTCCCATGGCCTGATCCATGCAGGCCAACCACTGGTCCCGCTCGATAAGGCCGATCTTGAACGGCATGTGCCGCTGCTTCAAGCGGGGATGGCCAAACCGCTCCACATAGTGCTGCGGGCCACCCAGCCAGCCACACAAAAACCAGAATAGTTTTTGCCGCGCGTCGTCGAGCGCAGGCGCATGCACCACGCGCAGCGCGGAGTAGCCGGGCTCCAGGTCCATCAGGTCGTAAAAGCGCTCTACCAGCACATGGATGCGTGCCTCGCCGCCAATCCACTCGAAAGGGGTGGCGAATTCAGGTTTTTCTTCAGTATTCATGATGAAATTGGCTTGTAGTGTTTATACAGTAAGCGTTAGTAGCTATATTAATAGTAGCAATCACTGGGCCGCGCTGCGCAGCGTTTGCACCACCGGGCGGCTCAACACCTCACGCAGACCCCACCAGCCTGCGGCCAGTGCCAGCACCGCACCCGCCAGCGAGCCCAGCAGCGGCACCCACAGCGACACCGTCCAGTCAAACTCAAACACAAACCGTGCCAGCGCCCAGCCCACCGCGCTGGCCACCACCGATGCCAAAAACCCGGCCAGCAAACCTACCCCCGCCAGCTCAATACGCTGCACCTGGCGCAGCAGACTGGCACGCGCGCCCACGGCCCGCATGATGGCGAATTCGCGGGCACGTTCATCACGCGTGGCGGTCACGGCAGCAAACAACACCACCAGGCCGGCGGCCAGGGTGAAGGCAAACAAAAATTCAACCGCACCAATCACCTGGTCCAGCACGCGCTGAACCTGGGCAATGGTGGCCGTCATGTCGACGTTGGTGACATTGGGAAACTGGCGCACCAGTGCGTTGTCAAACCCTTTGGTGTCGGGTGCCTTGAAGGCACTCATGTAAGTGGCGGGCACACCGTCGAGCGTGTCCACCGGGTACATGACAAAGAAGTTGGCCCGCATCGAGCCCCAGTCCACCTTGCGCAGCGAGGTGATTTTGGACTGGGTTTGAATGCCGCCCACGTCAAAGGTCAGGGTGTCCCCCAGACTCAGGCCCAGCGTGGTGGCAATGCCGTCTTCCACGCTGATGGCACCGGCTTCATTGGCTTGCCAGCGCCCAGCCACCACCACGTTTTGACCTGGTTGACGGGCGCTGTGCGAGAGGTTGAATTCCCGGTCCACCAGGCGGCGCGCACGCTCATCGGTGTAATCGTCAGGGCTCACCTCGCGGCCATTGACGGCCACCAAGCGACCGCGGATCATGGGGTACCAGTCGAATTGGCTCACACCGGCACCCTTCAGAGCCTGGGTAAACGCTGGCCCTTGCTCAGGCATGACGTTGATGACGAAGCGGTTGGGTGCATCAGGTGGTGTGGCAGCGCGCCAACTGCCGATTAAATCTGTTCGCAGCAGCACCAGCAACACCAACGCCAGCAAGCCCACAGCCAGGCTGCTGACCTGCACCACGGCAAAAGCCGGACGGGCGGCAATTTGCCGGGTGGCCAACACCAGCGCGGTGGGCGCGGTGGCGTCGTTCACCACCAGGCGCAGCAGTTTGACGGCCAGCCAGCTTAACGCGGCAAACAACAGCGTGGCCGCTGCAAAACCGCCCACTGCAATCAGGCCCAGTTTGACATCGCTGCTGGCCGCCATCAGCAAGGCGGCGAATCCAAGAATGCCAACCCCCAACACGGTCAGTGATGCCGGTTTCAGGCCGCCCACATCGCGCCGAATGACGCGCAGTGGCGGCACCTGCGCCAGTTGCAACACCGGCGGCAAGCCAAACGCCAGCAGCAGCGTGAGCCCCATGCCCATGCCAAAAAGCACCGGCCACAGCCCCGCCGGGGGCAAACCGGCATCCACCAGGCCGGCCAACAGCGCCACAAACCCGTAATGCACCAAATAGCCCAGCGCCACACCCAGGGCACTGGCCATCAGGCCAATCAGTGTGAATTCAAGGGTGTAAGCCGCGGCAATGGTGCGCTGGGGCAAACCCAGCACACGCAGCATGGCGCAATCATCGAGGTGGCTGGCGGCAAAACCACGTGCGGCCAGCGCGACTGCCACGGCGCTTAGCAATGCGGCCAACAAGGCCACCAGGTTCAGGAACTTCTCGGCCCGCGCCAGCGTGGTGCTGAGCTCAGGGCGGCCACCCTGCAGGGCTTCAATACGGATACCGCGCACCGTGCGCGCCACAACCTGCGCCTGCGCCCAGTCCACAAAACCTTGTACTGCCTGCTCTTCACCCGCCACGGCAAGCCTGTAAGTCAAACGGCTGGCGGGCTGAACCAGGCCCGTGGCTTGCACATCGGCCTGGTTGATCATGATGCGCGGAGCAAAGTTCATGAAACCCGCCCCCCGGTCAGGCTCATTGACCACAATGCGGCTAACCTTGAGCGTGCTGTCACCCAGAAGCACTTGTGCACCCAACTGCAAATTGAGCGCATCCAGCAGTGCC
>JBIJDQ010000353.1:0-3490 GCA_044344025.1 Rhodoferax sp. | reverse complement strand
CCAGCACGGCATTGAGGGTGAAGACGCAGAGCTGATTGAATTTGTGGTGCTGGAGCACCTGACCATGAGCCGGATTGCACAAAAGTCTGACCTCAGCGACCCCGATGTGATTGCTGCGTTTGCCAAGCATATGGGCACCGAGCGCAAGCTGACTGCGCTGTACCTGTTTACCGTGGCCGATGTGCGCGGCACCAGCCCCAAGGTATGGAACGCCTGGAAAGGCAAGCTGCTGGAAGACCTGTACCGCGCCACTTCGCGCGCGCTGGGGGGCCACACGCCTGATCTGCACACCGAAGTGCAAGAGCGCCAGCGTGATGCGCTGATTGAACTGGCGCTGCACGCGCAGCCGTTTGAGTCGCAAAAAGCGCTGTGGAAAACCCTGGATGTGGGCTATTTCATGCGCCACGACGCGGTTGAAATTGCCTGGCACGCACGCAAACTGTCGCGTTATGTGGGTGCCAAGGAGCCCATTGTTCGGGCCCGCCGCTCCCCCTTGGGGGAAGGGCTACAGGTGATGGTTTACACCCCTGACCAGGAAGACCTTTTTGCCCGCATTTGTGGCTACTTTGACCACAGCGGTTTCAGCATTTTGGATGCCCGCATTCACACCACTAAAAATGGTTACGCACTTGACACCTTTCAGGTGGTTGCCATCAACCTGACCGACCATTACCGCGAACTCATCAGCATGATCGAGACCGAGCTGGCCCGCGTGATTGCAGCGGCCGGCCCGCTGCCGGCGCCCAGCCGGGGCCGGGTGTCGCGCCGGGTGAAGAGTTTCCCGATCACGCCACGGGTCACGCTCAAGCCCGATGAAAAAGCGCAGCGCTGGCTGCTGAACATTTCAGCCAGCGACCGTCTGGGCTTGCTCTACAGCGTGGCCCTGGTGCTGGCCCGCCACAAGATTGACCTGAACCTGGCCAAGGTCAACACTTTGGGTGAACGCGTTGAAGACACGTTTTTGATTCAGGGTGCCGCCTTGCAGCACAACCGCGACCAGATCGAGATCGAAACCGAGCTGCTGGACGCTCTGGCCTGAAAATTTATGCCTTTTAAGGCTGTAGTGCTTGTCGAATAATCGTTTGTTGCTATTAATAAAATAGCGTCAATCAGCCAGCGAAGGAAACAGTTCAGAGGTGTATCCAAACTGGGTGAAGTCGCGCACCCGCATGGGGTAGAGCTTGCCCACCAGGTGGTCACACTCGTGCTGCACCACCCGGGCGTGAAAACCTTCAACGGTGCGGTCAATGGCATCACCAAACTGGTCAAACCCGTTGTAGCGAATGCGCTCAAAGCGCGGCACCTTGCCACGCAAGCCGGGCACGGACAAGCAACCCTCCCAGTCTTCCACTTGACCCATGTCGCTTGGCACCAACGCGGCTGGCAACGCGGCCACCCAGTCAATGCCCAGCGGTGTGTTTGACGCATCCAGTGGTGTGATCACCGGGTTGATCAACACGGTGCGTGGCACCACGGGGGCTTGCGGGTAGCGCGGGTTGGGGCTGCTGGTGCCAAAAATGACCACCTGCAAATCAACCCCGATTTGGGGTGCGGCCAAGCCCGCGCCGTCTGCCGCGCGCATGGTGTCAAGTAGGTCGGTGATGAGAAGGTGCAGCGCGTCGGTGTCGAACGCGGTGACCGGTTGGGCCACACGCAGCAGGCGGGGATCACCCATTTTGAGAATGGTTTTAACGCTCATTTCAGCAACTCCATCAATGCGGCCTCATCAAGCACAACAACACCAAGCGCTTGCGCCTTCTCCAGCTTGTTGCCAGCCTCGGCACCGGCCACCACATAGCTGGTTTTCTTGCTCACAGAGCCTGCCACTTTTCCGCCAGCGGCTTCGATCAGGGCTTTGGCCTCTTCGCGGCCCAGCGTGGGCAGTGTGCCGGTAAGCACAAAGGTTTGGCCATTCAGGGGTTGCGCCGCCACAGGTGCGGGCTCGCCCTCGGGCCAGGTCACACCGCAGTCGCGCAGTTGGTCAACCACCTCGCGGTTGTGGGGCTGGTCAAAAAAGGTGCGCAGGCTTTTGGCGACGATAGGGCCCACGTCGGCTACGGCCAGCAGTTGCTCTTCGGTGGCATTCATGATGGCATCGAGCTTGCCAAAATGGCGCGCCAACTCTTTGGCGGTCGCCTCACCCACATGGCGAATGCCTAGTCCAAACAAAAAGCGGGGCAAGGTGGTTTGCTTTGATTTTTGCAGCGCATCAACAATGTTCTGTGCCGACTTGTCTGCCATTCGGTCCAAGTTGGTCAGAGCCATCAAACCCAACCGATAAAGGTCAGGCAGGGTGTGGATGAGGCCAGCATCCACCAGTTGGTCCACCAGTTTGTCGCCCAGGCCTTCAACCTCCACTGCGCGGCGCTGGGCAAAGTGCAGGATGGCTTGCTTGCGCTGGGCGCTGCAAAACAGGCCACCGGTGCAACGGTAATCGGCCTCGCCCTCCTCTCGCACAGCGGCGCTGCCACAAACCGGGCAATGGCTTGGCATGGTGAACATGTCTGCATCACTCTGGCGTTTGTCCAGCAGCACGCTCACCACTTCGGGGATCACGTCACCGGCACGGCGCACCACCACGGTGTCGCCCACGCGCACGTCTTTTCGGCGGGCCTCGTCCTCGTTGTGCAGGGTGGCGTTGGTCACTGTGACGCCACCGACAAACACCGGAGCCAGTTTGGCCACCGGGGTCAGTTTGCCGGTTCGGCCCACCTGCACATCAATACCCAGCACGGTGGTGAGCATTTCTTGCGCTGGAAACTTGTGCGCCACTGCCCAGCGCGGCTCACGGGTGATAAACCCCAAGCGACGTTGCAGGGCAAGGCTGTTGACCTTGTAGACCACGCCGTCAATATCAAAACCCAAGGCATCACGCTGCTGGCCTATGGCGGTGTAATAAGCTACCAATTCAGTAGCGCCTTTTGCTTGTTTGACAAGCACTGAGACCGGAAAACCCCAAAATTTCAGTTTTTGCAGCATGTCGTAATGGGTTAACCATTGCGGACCACTTGCCTCAGGCGGGGTGATGTCACCCAAGCCATAGGCAAAAAAGCTCAAGGGGCGCTGGGCGGCAATGGCCGGGTCAAGCTGGCGCACCGCTCCGGCGGCGGCGTTGCGTGGGTTGACAAAGGTTTTTTCACCGCGCTCACCCGCCGCAATGCGTTGGCGTTGGCGGGCGTTCAGAGCTTCAAAGTCATCGCGGCGCATGTACACCTCACCACGAACCTCCAGCACGGCGGGCACGTCATTGGGCAAGCGCAGGGGGATCTGGCCAATGGTGCGGATGTTTTGCGTGACATCTTCACCATATTCGCCGTCACCCCGGGTGGCGGCCTGCACCAACACGCCCTGCTCGTAACGCAGGCTCATGGCCAGGCCATCAAACTTGGGTTCGGCCACGTAGTCAATGGCGACGTCCGCCTCGGCCAGGCCCAGTTCGCGGCGAATGCGGGCGTCAAAATTTTCGGCGCCGCTGGCGCTGGTGTCAGTT
>JBIJDQ010000352.1:0-3491 GCA_044344025.1 Rhodoferax sp. | reverse complement strand
GCCTGGTACATGATTTCACTGATGCGCTTGAACTCTCGGTCACTGAATGAAACGGTGGACACACAGGGCTTTCTTAATAGGGACGGAAGTTGGCAGCCGGGCGTCGCGGCACAGCCAGCGCGGGCGCACTTGCCCGGTTGGGCAGCACCGCGCCGGTTCGGCGCTCAGACGCAGACGCACCAACTCGGGCAGGTTTGGCCGCCTTGACTGCGCCGGTATTGAAAAACGCGATGCTTTGTTGCAGTTGCCCGGCTTGCGCAGAAAGCTCTTCGCTGGTGGCAGCCAACTCTTCGGAGGCCGATGCATTTTGTTGGGTGGCCTTGGACAACTGCCCCATGGCGCCCCCAATTTGGGTCACCGAGTCACTTTGTTCGCTGCTGGCTGCTGCAATTTCCTGCACCAGCTCGCTGGTTTTCTGAATGCTGGGCACGATGGCCTCCAAGAGCTTGCCGGCGCGTTCGGCCGTCGTGACACTGTTGGCCGCCAGTTCGCCAATTTCCTTGGCAGACTCCTGGCTGCGCTCGGCCAATTTACGCACCTCTGCCGCCACCACGGCAAAGCCCTTGCCATGCTCACCAGCACGCGCCGCTTCAATGGCCGCGTTCAAGGCCAGCAGGTTGGTCTGGTAAGCAATGTCGTCCACGATGCCAATCTTGGCTGCAATTTGCCGCATGGCCATCACCGTCTGGCTCACCGCATTGCCACCCTCAACCGCCTCTTTGGTGGTTTTGGTGGCCATGCCGTCGGTGACCCTGGCGTTGTCGCTGTTTTGATTGATGGAGGCCGACATCAGGCTGATGCTGCCGGTGGCTTCATCCACGTTGGCGGCCTGCTCGCTGGCCGCCTGCGACAAACTTTGCGCCGTCGCACTAACCTGGTTGGCAGCCCCCGTCAAGGCATCGGCGGCGTTGCGCACTTCGTCCATTACCCGGGTCAGGTTGTCTGCCGTGGTGTTGGCACTTTCCTTGACCTTGCCAAACAGGCCCTGGTAGTCGCGCTCAATGCGTTGGGTCAGGTTGCCGTCGGCAAAAGCCTCCAACACCCTCGCCACGTCGGTCAGTCCTTGTTCGCTGGTGTCAAGCAACTGGTTCATGCCGCTTGCCAGGTTGGCATAAAACCCAACCTTACCCTCGGTGACCAGCCGTTTGGAAAAATCGCCGGTGACTGCCGCCTGCACCAGGCTTTGCACCTCTTCTTCGGCAGCCAGTTGCTCGGTCATGTCCAACCATTGACCCACCGTGCCCAAACGCTCACCGTTTTCCGCAGTGACCGGGGTGGTTGTCAAGTCGTACAGCCGCCCGCCCAGATTCAGGCGTGAACGCGCCACCGTGCTGAGCGCACGCAACCGTGCCAATGCGGCGACCGGGTCGGGGTAAAACATGCCAATGCTGCCCCCCACCACCTTGTCAGCGTCAAAACCGGCAATCTGCTTGCGAAAACCCTCGGCACTTTGGCGCAGCGTGACTTGCAACGCGTGGTTGATGTAGATCACGGTGCCATCGTCATCCGCAATGCGCACCGGCAGGCTCACATTGTCCAGCGCGGTTTTGACCCGTGCGTTGTACCGCGCTGCGCGGCTTGATGCTGTCATGACCGCTTGCACCTTGTCAATGGCCTCTGTCACCCGGGCTTTCTGGCCTGGCAGGCGTGGCATTGCCTGCGTCAATTGGCCATCGGCGTAGGCACTGACCACTTCAATGGTCTTGCTGTGATCGGCAATGTGGGACTGCACCAACTGGTTGATGGACTCTGCCATGGCCGCGTAATCACCCGGCAGGCCTTGTGTGGACATGTGAAAGTCCAGCATGCCAGCGTGGTGCTGTCGGGCCAGTTCGGCCTGCGCCGCCCTGAACTGGGCCAACACGGCTTGCATGGCGATCAGGGCCTGCAGCACTTGGGCAGGCTCGTCAAGGCCGGCAGGTGCGTCTGGTGTGCTTGACAAATCACCCTCAGCAATGCGCTGCAGGTGCACTTGAACCAGTTGCAGTCCGCCCCGTGTGACCAGAAAAAAACTGTAAAAAAGATAGGCAACCATCACCAGACACACCAACAAAATGGTGGTCGTCACGGTGAGCTCGGCGCGCATCGCGTCCACCCGCTTGGCGAGTAAGGTGTTGAGCTCGTCTTGCAAACGGTTGAGCAAGGTGTACTGCGAATCCAGTGCCATGTTGGCCAGGCTCAAATAGGATTCCTGCGTGTCCTTGGCATAGTCTTTGCCGTCAATCACACCGTTGCGCACCAGAGCGTAAAACGCCTCAGTGATGCCAAAGGTGGCGGCTGACTCGTCCTTGGAGGCCAGCGTTGGGTTAAACGCATACGACTTGGCCAATCCATCACGCATGTTGTTGAACTGGAAAGTGGCAATGGGCATCAGTGCGTTCAGGATGTCGAGCTGCGCTGGCGTGATGACCCCGGCCTTCATGATGCCCAGGCCCAAACCTCGCAATTTGCCGTTGCTCTCCAGAATGTCGGGCATTCTGAAGTAACTGGCATCCATCAGGTAGTAGCTGTCAATGTCCGGGTCGAGTGTGAGATTTGAGGCATCGGTCACGGCGGTCAATAAACTGACCAATGCGCTGATGTGATTGGTGTGCGCCCGAAACACATCGTCCATTGGCTTGCCAGCGGCGCTGGTGGCTTGGGCCTGGTCAAAAGCCTGCTTGACCACCTCAAATGGCTTGGCGGTGCCCAGTTGTGCGCCCAACTGCGCGTCAATATCGGCCAGGCGCTGTTGGGCAAGCTTGAGTTTCTCCAGCACCTCTGGCTGGCTGGCTGGCGTGATGCCACTGGCCGCCTTGGAGGTGGCATCTCGCCGCAACTGTTGCGCCAGGTCAATCACCGGGAAAATCTCCCGGTTGTAGCGAACACCCAGCAACTCCTTGGCAGAGAAATCCATGCTGGCGTGTTTACTGCTGTAAAAACTCCAGGTCAGCCAGCCCATTGGCAGCAAAAACATCAGGCAGATCAACACTGCCTTGCCACCAAACTGCATTTGGGCCATCAGCCGCATGCCTGGACCAAAAAGCCCACTGGCAGACGGGTTGTTGCGAGGTAAGGAATGCGAGGTAGTCATGTGTTGGCAGACCTTGAAAGGTTGTACTGCGAAGGGAAATCAATAGGGACGAAAGTTACCGCCCGCCCGCCCAGGTGCCGCCAGTTTGGGTGCAGCACGACCCATTGGTGCCCCACGGCGCTCTGGTGCCGCAAGGGCGTGGCGATCTTGGGTCTTGGGCGCTTCACCGCCCAGGTTAAAAAATGCCACCGATTGCTGCAACTGCTCAGCCTGACCCGACAACTCTTCGCTGGTGGCGGCCAGTTCTTCACTGGCGCTGGCGTTTTGCTGTGTGGCTTTGCTGAGCTGCCCCATGGCACCGCCAATTTGCGTCACCGACTCACTTTGCTCACTGCTGGCAGCGGCAATTTCCTGCACCAGTTCGCTGGTTTTCTGGATGCTGGGCACGATGGCTTCAAGCAGTTTTCCCGCACGCTCT
>JBIJDQ010000350.1:0-3509 GCA_044344025.1 Rhodoferax sp. | reverse complement strand
AGGAATTGCCTGGCGGCCGGCATGGATGATTTTTTGGCCAAACCGTTGGACATTTACCAGCTGCAAACCAAGTTGCGGCGTTGGCTGATGTGACATGATCACAGTCCACCCTTACCGGCACTGACCACGACCATGACAAACCACGTCCGACGCAGCACTGACAACCCAGACAGTGAACTGATGGAGGCCAACACCCTTCTGCGCATGGTGATTGACGAGAATCCCAACATCATTTTGATGAAAGATTGGGACGGCAAATTCTTGCTGGGCAACCGCGCCCTGGCCGCACTGTACGGCACCACGCCCGAGGGCTTGGTGGGCAAGGACGACGGGGCGTTCAACCCAAACGCCGAGCAGGTGGCCTTTTACCTGCAAAACGTGCGCGAAGTCATGTTGCAAGGCAAGACCCAGGTGGTGATGGAAGAATCTACCGATGCAGCCACTGGTGAGACCGTGTATTACCAGTCGATCAAAATCCCGTTGACCAAGCCGGATGGCAAAAAACAGATTTTGGTGATTGCCAACGATGTCTCTGAGCTCAAACGCACGCAACAAAAGCTGGAAGAAAGTGAGCGGCGACTGAGCTACGTGCTTGATGCCACCGGTGAAGGCATTTGGGACTGGAGCCTTGTGACGGGCATCGTTACCCATAACAAGCGCTGGTGTCAGATTGCGGGTCTGGAGGACGACTACCTTCAGCATCCCCTACAGGCTTTTGCCGACTTGTTGCACGCTGATGACAAGGACCAGGTCATGGCCAGGCTGCAAACCTGCCTGAACGGACACGGGCATTACCACAGCGAACACCGCATGTGTTTGAAGAACGGTCGCGTGGTGTGGGTGCAAGACCGTGGCAACGTGGTTGAGCGCGATGCCAGTGGCCATGCCACCCGCATGGTGGGCAGTTTTGTCGACATCAGTGAGCGCAAGGCGGCTGAACTGGCCGCCGAACGTGCCAACAATCTGTTGCGTGAATCTGTTAACAGCATAGAACAGGGTTTTACCATTTACGACGAGCAGGATCGGCTTTACCTTTGTAACGAGGCCTACAAACGCATTTACGAAGCCAGCCGTGACTTGATTGTGCCGGGCAACACCTTTGAGATGATTGTTCGCACCGGCGCGGAGCGCGGCCAATACGGTGATGCCGTCGGTCATATAGATGCTTGGGTCAAACAACGCGTGGCGCAGCACCAGCAGGCCAACGGCCAGGTGCATGAGCAGCGGCTGGCCGACGGGCGCTGGCTACTCATTGTGGAATCACGCACGCCCAGCGGCTTTATTGTGGGCAACCGCATTGACATCACCGCACTCAAGAACACGACGCAGGCCTTGAGCCAAAGTGAGCAACGCTGGGAGTTGGCCATGAGCGGTGCCAACGATGGCATCTGGGACTGGAACGTGCAAACTGGCGAAGTCTATTTTTCAAAACGCTGGAAGTCGATGCTGGGTTACGAAGAAGACGAAATTCGTGCAAGCGTTGAGGAGTGGACCGAGCGGGTTCATCACGACGACCTGGAAACAACCGTGGCTGAAATACAGCGCCACCTGCGTGGTGAAACGAATTTTTACCAGAGTGAGCACCGTCTGCGCTGCAAAAACGGCGAGTACAAATGGATTCTTGACCGTGGCAGAGCGTTCATTGACGCACAAGGGAACGCACTGCGGATGGTGGGCTCGCACAGTGACATCACCGAGCGACGCACAGCGCAAACCCGTGAGCGTGAACACGCGGAACAGCTTGATGCCATTTTCGAGCTCAGCCCCGATGGTTTTGTAACCTTTGACGCCGAGCACCACGTCAAATATGTCAGCCCGGCATTTACCGTCTTGACCGGGTTGGCCGAGCGTGTGGTGGTGGGCGAGGATGAGCTCAGTTTTTCCCAGAGGCTGGCCCAGGCCTGCCTGCCCGGGTGTGGATTTCCAGGTTTGGCAGAGTTGCGTGCCAACCTGGCCGTGGGGGCACCCGACAAGGCCCAAGCCGTGCCGCGCCATGTCATCGAGCTGACCCATGGCCGCAAACGGGTACTTGAGGTGGCATTGCGCCAGTCCCGGTCGCAGAGTGTGTCGCAAATTCTCTTTTTGCGGGACATCACCCATGAGACCGAGGTGGAGCGCCTGAAATCCGAGTTTCTGAGCACGGCCGCACACGAGTTGCGCACGCCCATGGCCAGCATTTATGGGTTTTCCGAGGTGTTGTTGACAAAAAAAGTGAATGCTGCCGAGCGCAAAGAGTTCCTGGGCATCATCTACCGGCAATCTGATCTGATGTCTTCGATTCTGAATGAACTGCTGGACCTGGCACGCATTGAGGCGCGTGGTGGCAAAGACTTTGTGATTGAGAAGGCTCAGGTGCAAAGCTTGGTGGCCGATGTGGTGAGCAGCTTCAAACTGCCTGCCAAACGCAAAGCCCCGTTGATTGAAGCGTCTGCTTCGCCATGGTTTGCCCTGGTAGACCGAAAAAAGGCTCAACAAGCGATTTTGAACGTGCTGTCAAACGCCTACAAATACTCGGGTCCAGATGGCCTGGTGCGTATCAGCATCACACCAGCGCCCCCCAGTGTGCTTGTTCGGGTAATTGACCAGGGCATTGGCATGACGGCTGAGCAGACCCTGCGTGTGGGCGAGCGGTTTTACCGGGCAGATACTTCGGGCAAGGTGTCGGGTACCGGGTTGGGGATGAGCATTGTCTCGGAGATCATGGCGCTGCACCATGGTAGTCTGGCCATTGACAGTGTGCCCGGCCAAAGCACCACGGTCACGCTGGCGTTTCCTTTGGAACCCGCTGCATGATCAGCCGTGAGGAAAGGCTGCGGCCTCACCATGCCGATGCCATTTGGGAGGCCATTGGGCAACACGCCATCGTGTCGATTGCTGACCCAACCGGCAAGATTGTTTACGTGAATGACAAGTTTGTCAGTGTCTCTGGTTACCGCCGCGAAGAACTGCTGGGGCAAACCCACCGGCTGATCAAGTCAACGGTCCAAAGTGACGAATTTTGGGCCGCCATGTGGTGGACGATTTCGTCCGGGCAGGTGTGGCATGGCGTGGTGTGCAACCGCGCCAAAAGCGGTGCCTTGTACTGGGTTGATTCCCAGATATCGCCATTTTTTGACGAAACCGGTGCCATCACACATTACGTCTCGATGCGCACCGACATCACCGCGCATGTGCAAGCCAGGGCTGATTTGCAGCAAGCCGCTGAATTGGTGAAGACCCATGAGACCTTGCGCCAGCGAGAGTTGTTTTTGCGGGCCACGCTGGACAACTTGCCGTTTTTGTTTTGGTTGAAAAATGCACAGGGCCAGTATTTGGCAGTGAATCAGGCCTTTGCCAAGGCATGCAAGCGTGAATCCCCGCAGGAGGTGGTGGGTTTGACAGACCTGGAATTGTGGCCTGCGGCGACGGCCCAAGCCTACCGCGCGTTTGACAACGAGGTGCTCCAGACCAGTCTGGAGCACACGCGGGTCGATGTGCACACCCACGGGCAAGAGCGGCGATGGATCGAG
>JBIJDQ010000349.1:0-3516 GCA_044344025.1 Rhodoferax sp. | reverse complement strand
GCGGCTGGAATGGTAAAGAACTCTGAACTCACATCTTCCTGCCACTCGACCTGAAAGACCGTACAAGGTTCAGTTCGTCCGCGAATGTGAATGGGACCGAGCGGCCGATACCGAGTGTCGGGCAATTGGGGGTGGTCTTCAATGGCGGCGTCATTTACCCAAATTTGGTGTGGGCCTGTCAGTTCACTAAGCCTGGCAGCCATGTTGACTGCATCGCCATAACAGTCGTCTTCGACCATTTCAACGTCACCCCGGACCACACCAATGCGCAATGGCATATAGGCCCCAAGCGGCAGTTGCGCCAATTTTTGTTGGTAAGCGCGCTGCATTTCCACCACAGCCACGAGGGCATCACGGTTGTGATGAAACACGGCCAAAACCCCGTCACCCAAAAACTTCACAACGCGCCCACCATTGGCTGAAAACTTCTCCGCCACCCAACTGGTGATGTGGGTCACCACTTCTGTGGCCTTGGCGTTACCCAGCGCTTCAAAGACGCCTGTACTGCCAAACAGGTCAGCAAAAACGACAGTTGATCGAACGCCCATGAACGAGTAGCCTTTCAGTTAGATTGAGAGTTTAGGCGAACTGTGGGGCTTGTGCTCAGAGATGCCCCCAAGCCAGCAAGACATCGCGCCCATCCACCGCCAAATCAATTTTGGCTCCCACCGGAAGAAGCACTTTGGTTTGGACATGGCCGTAGGGTAGATTCGTCAGAATCCGCGTGTGGAGCTTCTGCCGCAACGTATCAATGACGGTCTGAAACTTGAAACCACGGTCGTGGCTGACCAAGGTGTAGTCGGTAAACTGTCCGAAAAGAATGGCTTTCTGGCGTGCAAGTACGCCGGCGTGTAGCAACTGGGTCAACATACGCTCAATGCGATAAGGGTGTTCACCAACGTCTTCCAGAAACAAGGTGCCTCCTTTGATGTCTGGAAAATAGGGCGTTCCAAGCAAAGAGGTCAGCACTGTCAGATTTCCGCCCCACAGGATAGAATCCTGAATCGAAAATGCAGTTTTGATCTTGTCAGTCAGCACACTGGCGGCGCTTGCCTCAATGCCAACCACGCCCTGTCGCCGCTCTGACAACTGCCGCCAGCCACTTCCCTCCCCTTGTGCCAGGAGCAAGTCGTCAAAACAAGCTTCCATGATGTCATCGGGCTCTTGTACACCAAAGCCTTCACACAAGGCGGGCCCAGCCCAAGTGATGCCACCCGTTTTTGCCAGCACTGCGTTCTGAAAGGCAGTGAAGTCGCTGATGCCCACAAACAACATGCCCTGGTTGATGGCTTTTGCGACCTTTTTGTACCGAATACCCGGCAAAATGCGCGTTAAACCGTAGCCACCGCGCGAGATCAAGGCCACGTCGGCACCACTTGCCGCCGCCCTGTGTATGGCATTGAGGCGCGTGGCATCGTCACCCGCAAAACGCTGGTGACTGGTCAATGCATCGGGGTCAATCTCAACGTCATGACCCAAGACTTGCAGCCGGGCAACGCCCCGTTTGAACGCAACTTTGTCACGCACAGCACCGGATGGCGAATAAATATAGATGGATTTTTTTTTCATGGCTTGTTGTCCCCATTATGGGGTGAGCGAACGGCAACGGCTTCTGTCAATTCCTGAAAGGCACGAAACACCGCGCGGTAGCCTTGGCTGAGAAAAGGTGCCTCAAGGGCACTGGGGCTCATGGGGTCGGTTTTCATGAACACCAGCCGTGCAACCCTTGGCGCCGCCAGGGTCATCGTCAATTCACCCAGTAAGTGAATAACCCCGTCATTAGCCGCAGGCAATACCAACTCCACGTTGAACAGGTCGAGTCGTTCCATGAGGTCGGCCACCACCTGCGCATGCCACGACAGCGTGTAGGCTTCGGCTTTTTTGGGTTTGTCACTTTTGCCAAATCCGATCAGGTCAAGGGCCATCACGCATGCGCGCCCTTCCAGGTCAGCCAGCATCGTATGTTGCCAAGCCAACGACCATTCACGACTGCCATGCAGGTACACCAAGGTGCGCGCCGCGTTTGGTGGCCCACCCAACACATAGTGCAGGCGCAAACCCTGAAGTGTGGGCAGGTCGTGCACATCACACGCCTTGCCCGGCAGCGTCGGCAAGGATTCAAATCGGCTTAGCGGGGTGCGTAATGCGTCTTGGCGCAATGGGCTGGCAGACAACGTTTTTCTTTGCCGTTGTTGGCGAAAAAAATCCCGAAGCAAATTGGCGCACTCGGGTGCCAGTACACCACCCAACACTTGCGTCTGGTGGTTAAGTTGCGGGTGGTTAAACAGGTTGATTACCGAGCCTGCTGCACCAGTTTTGGGATCAGTGGCACCAAACACCAAGCGCTTGAGTCTGGCGTGCAGCATGGCCCCGGCGCACATGGCACAAGGTTCCAGTGTGACAAAAAGTTCGCAGTCGTCCAGGCGGTAGTTGCCCAAGTGCGCTGCGGCCGCGCGAAGGGCCAACATTTCCGCGTGGGCGCTTGGGTCATGCATGACAATCGGGGCGTTGTGGGCAACCGCAATCACGGCCCCTTGGTGCAGCACAACCGCTCCGACCGGAACCTCCCCTTTGTCCCAGGCCAAGCAGGCTTGCTGCAAGGCAAGTTGCATGGCTTGGGCATCGGTGGTCATGGCGCTACCAACGGGTCACATCACTCCCACTCGATGGTGGCTGGCGGTTTACTACTCACGTCGTAGGTGACGCGATTGATGCCACGCACTTCGTTGATGATCCGGCTTGATACTTTCTTGAGCAGCGCATACGGCAGCTCAGCCCAGTCAGCCGTCATAAAGTCGCTGGTTTGCACCGCGCGCAGTGCCACCACGTAATCATAGGTGCGGCCATCGCCCATGACACCGACACTTTTCACCGGCAGAAACACCGTAAAAGCCTGGCTGGTCAGCTCGTACCAGGTTTTTCCAGTGGGCTCATCGACAAAGTTGTTCAGTTCTTCGATGAAAATGGCATCGGCCCGGCGCAGCAGGTCGGCGTATTCTTTCTTGACTTCGCCCAGAATACGCACACCCAAGCCAGGTCCAGGGAAAGGATGGCGGTACACCATATGGTGGGGCAGGCCCAAAGCCACACCCAGTTCACGCACCTCGTCTTTGAACAGCTCACGCAGGGGTTCCAAAAGCTTTAGCCCCAGTTGTTCGGGCAAACCACCCACGTTGTGGTGACTTTTGATGACCACTGCCTTTTTGTTTTTGGCACCACCAGACTCAATGACATCTGGATAAATCGTGCCTTGGGCCAGCCATTTTGCGCCATTCTTTGTAGTGTCTTGCGCAGTCAGAGCAAGCGCCTGAGCCTTAAATACCTCTACAAACTCCCGCCCGATGATCTTGCGCTTGGCCTCCGGTTCACTCACGCCTGTCAAATGCCCCAAGAACTGGTCAGCGGCATCTACCCGAATCACCTTGGCGTGCAACTTGCCGACAAACATGTCCATTACCATGTCGCCTTCGTTCAAACGAAGCAGGCCATGGTCCACAAACACACAGGTCAATTGGT
>JBIJDQ010000348.1:0-3523 GCA_044344025.1 Rhodoferax sp. | reverse complement strand
TTGATGCGGATGCGCTAACCGTGGTGCGACTGGCACTGGCCGCTGAGACTGCCTCTACCAGGGCAGTCAGGGCTGGTGCCACCGCAGCCGTTGCCGATTTGGTTGCTGGCACAGTGCTGGTGCTTGGTGCTACTATTTCAATAGCAACTGGTGCTTGTTCCATAAGCACTGTGGCCGTATTGATATGAATAATGGGTGTGCCCACCGCCACCACCTGGCCCACAGCGGCATCCAGTGACAGCACGGTGCCCGCCACATGCGACGGAATTTCTACCGTGGCCTTGTCGGTCATCACGTCGGCCAGGATCTGGTCCTCGGCCACCACGTCACCCACCTTGATGTGCCAGGCGACCAGTTCCACTTCGGCAATGCCCTCGCCAATGTCGGGCATCTTGATTGATTCAATGGCCATGGTTATGCCTCCATCACACGTTTGAAGGCCGCCGCAATGCGCGCCGGGCCCGGAAAATACGCCCATTCCTGGGCATGCGGGTAGGGGGTGTCCCAACCCGCCACCCGCTCAATCGGGGCTTCGAGGTGGTAGAAACAATGCTCCTGAATCAGTGCGCTCAGTTCTGCGCCCAGGCCGTTGGTGCGTGTGGCCTCATGCACGATGACGCAGCGGCGGGTTTTCTTGACCGAGGCCACCAGCGTCTCCAGGTCCAGCGGCCACAGGCTGCGCAGGTCAATCACCTCGGCATCCACACCTGACTCATTGGCAGCAGCCTCGGCCACATGCACCATGGTGCCGTAGGCAATCACCGTCACCTGGCTGCCGGGCCGGTAAATGGCGGCACTGTCCAGCGGCACGGTGTAATAACCTTCGGGCACGTTGCCCATGGGGTGTTTGCTCCAGGGCACCACCGGGCGCTCGTGGTGGCCGTCAAACGGGCCGTTGTACAGGCGTTTGGGTTCCAGAAAAATGACCGGGTCGTCGTTTTCAATCGACGCAATCAGCAGGCCTTTGGCGTCATACGGGTTGGACGGCATGACCGTGCGCAGGCCACAAACCTGGGTGAACATGGCCTCGGGGCTTTGGCTGTGGGTTTGGCCGCCAAAAATGCCGCCGCCGCAAGGCATGCGAATGGTCAGCGGGCAAGTGAAGTCACCCGCTGAGCGGTAGCGCAGGCGCGCCGCCTCTGACACGATCTGGTCCGTGGCCGGGTACACGTAGTCGGCAAACTGGATTTCGACCACCGGGCGCAGGCCATAGGCCCCCATGCCCACCGCCGTGCCCACAATGCCGCCTTCGGAGATGGGTGCGTCAAACACGCGCTGTTTGCCGTGTTTTTGCTGCAGGCCTTCGGTGCAGCGAAACACGCCGCCAAAGTAGCCCACGTCCTGGCCGTAAACCACCACATTGGGGTCACGCGAGAGCATCACGTCCATGGCCGAGCGCAGCGCCTGGATCATGGTCATGGGGGTCGTGGTGCCCACAGGTTGGGATGGGTCTTGTGCAGCTTGGTCGTTCATGGTGTTGCTGTTGTGCGTGTTGTGGCTCATGGTCAGGCTCCCAGTTCCTGGCGCTGGCGAACCAGGTGCGCGGGCATGTCTTTGTAGACATCTTCAAACATGTTGGTCAGGCTAAGTGCGTGAACATCGGCCAAGGTGCCAAATTTTTCAGCCTCTTTCTGGGCTGCCAAGACTTCGGCTTCGACCTCTTTTTGCACTGCCAGGTGTTCGGCATCCGACCAGGCGCCCAGCACCATCAGGTGTTTTTTCAGGCGGGCAATCGGGTCGCCCAACGGGAAACGCGCCACGTCATTGGCCGGGCGGTATTTGCTGGGGTCGTCGGACGTGGAGTGCGGACCAGCCCGGTAGGTGACCCACTCGATTAGGGTCGGGCCAAAGTTGCTGCGGGCGCGCTCCAATGCCCATTTTGAGGCGGCATAGGCGGCCAAAAAGTCATTGCCATCCACCCGCAGTGAGGCAATGCCACAACCCGCGCCACGTGCTGCAAAGGTGGTGCCTTCGCCACCGGCAATGGCCTGAAAGGTGGAAATCGCCCACTGGTTGTTGACCACGTTGATGATGACTGGTGCGTGGTAGACATGCGCAAAGGTGAGGGCGGTGTGAAAGTCGGCCTCGGCGGTGGCACCGTCGCCAATCCAGGCGCTGGCCACTTTGTCGTCGCCCTTGATGGCGCTGGCCATGGCCCAGCCCACGCCCTGAATCACCTGCGTGGCCAAGTTGCCCGATATGGAGAAAAAGCCTTGTTTCTTGCTGGAATACATCACCGGCAACTGCCGCCCTTTCATGGGGTCGCGCTCGTTGCTGTAAAGCTGGCAGATCATGTCCACCATGTTGTTGTCTTCGCGGGCCAGCAGCAGGCCTTGTTGGCGGTAGGTGGGAAAACACATGTCGCCCTGCCCAATGGCCAAGGCGTGGGCGCAGGCAATGGCCTCTTCGCCCAGGCACTGCATGTAAAACGACATTTTTTTCTGCCGCTGGGCGATCAGCATGCGGGCGTCAAAAGCCCTCGTGAGTAGCATGGCGCGCATGCCGCGTTTGAGCAGCGCCACGTCGATTTGAGGTGCCCAGGGGCCAACCGCGTTGCCCTCATCGTCCAACACACGAATCAGGGCAAAGGCCAAGTCGTTGGTTTGTGCTGCGGCTATGTTGACGGGCGGGCGGCGCTTGGCACCGGCGGCGGACAAAGGCAGGTAAGAAAAATCGGTGTCGCTGCCGGGTCGCCCGGTGGGCTCTGGCACGTGCAGGTGCAGGGGTTTGCGCTGTGGCATGTAAAAGTCTCCTAGCGGGCTTGTGATCCGCAACAAGAATACGTTGAATCAGGGCTTGTGTGCAATGGGTAAAGCACTTAGGCCAAAGGGTTTGCCAGCGCCACGGGATCACCGCGCGTTTTGGCAAGCGGTGCAGAGCATAACGCAATTGACTCCTTTTTTGCCGCACGTGCGCAGCCAGTGGAACCGGGCTAAAACCCCGCAGACAGGTCGGAATAAGTTCGCAGCTAAGCTCTGCACTCTTTAAATCAACACCGGAGACCACTCATGCTCAATATTGACCAGTCACGTGACTTTGATGCCTTGTTGCCAGGCCAATCCAGCGCCCAGGGTGCCAGCCGCCGCACCGCCCTGAAGGTGGCACTCGGTGTGGGTTACGCTGCCACGGCCATGCCTATCATGGCGCAAACCGCCATCAAAACCTCGTCCGAAGGCTTGGCAACCGGCGAGGCCATTTACGACGTGGACGGGTTTTCGGTGCCGTTTTTCTATGCCGCACCCGCAGGCAAAACCAACCTGCCGGTGGTGCTGGTGATTCAGGAAATTTTTGGTGTGCATGAGTACATTGCCGACACCTGCCGCCGTTTTGCCAAAGCCGGTTACCTGGCGATTGCGCCTGAGTTGTACGCCCGCCAGGGTGACCCGGCCAGCTACTCTCAAATGGCCAAGTTGATGGCCGAGGTGGTCTCCAAAGTGCCTGATGCTCAGGTGATGGGTGACCTGGACGGTGCCGTCAAGTGGGCCGGTGAAAACGGTGGCAACCTGAAAAAAGTGGGCATCAC
>JBIJDQ010000347.1:0-3528 GCA_044344025.1 Rhodoferax sp. | reverse complement strand
CGCGGTTCACGTTGAGCAAAATCACAAATTTGCCATTCACCTTGGCAATGCCTTCAATGAAGTCGGGCCTGATCTTGGCCCCAAAGCTGGGCGCGGGCTCAATCTCGCTGGTGGGGATTTCCAGCACGGCTTGCACCGAGTCCACCACCACACCCATGTTGATGTGCTCACCCTCATTGGCCGTGGGCACCTCCACAATCACAATGCAACTGCTCTTGATCACCGGGGTGCTGGGCTTGCCAAAGCGGTTGGACAAGTCCATCACCGGCACCACCGCACCCCGCAGGTTGATCACCCCCCTGATGCACGCGGGCATCATCGGCACCTCGGTCAGGTTGGCGTACCAGATGATCTCCTTGATACACAGGATGCTGATGGAGAACATCTCGCCCCCCAGCATGAAGGTCAGGTACTGCTTTTCTTCCACCACCTGCGCAGCGGCCTTGGCGGCCAGCGCAGTCTTGGGGGCTTTTACCAGTGCATTCATGGCAGGCTCCGGTTAGAACTTGGTGAACTGGGACTCATCCAGTTCCGAGCTGGCGGCATGGGTCACTTTGGGGCTGGCTTTGGCGGCTTTGGGCGTACTGGCCTTCTTGCCACTGGCGGTGCTCTTGCGCACCGCAAAGCTTGAAGCGCTGTGGACTGAGCTGTCGAGCTTGAAGAAGCTCATGGTCTGCTGCAACTGCTCGGCCTGGCTGCTCATCTCCTCACTGGTGGCGGCCAGTTCTTCAGAGCTGGAAGCGTTTTGCTGCGTGGTGGTGTTCAACTGGCCCACTGCCGAGTTGATCTGGCCCACACCGCTGCTTTGCTCGGTGCTGGCGGCGGTGATCTCTTGCACCAAATCGCTGGTCTTGCGGATGTTGGGCACAATCTCGGCCAGCAGGCGACCGGCTTTTTCAGCGAGTTCAACGCTGTTGCCCGCCACTTCGCCAATCTCCTGGGCGGCCACCTGGCTGCGCTCTGCCAGTTTGCGCACCTCAGCGGCCACCACGGCAAAACCTTTGCCATGCTCACCGGCACGGGCAGCTTCAATGGCCGCATTCAGGGCCAGCAGGTTGGTTTGGGCTGCGATGTCGTCAATGATGCCAATCTTCTTGGCGATCTGTTTCATGGCCTCTACCGTGGCATTCACGGCCTCACCACCACTGACCGCATCGTTGGCGGCCTTGCTGGCCATGCCGTCGGTGATCTTGGCGTTCTCGGTATTTTGCGCAATGCTGCTGGTCATTTGCTCAATGCTGGCACTGGTTTCTTCAACTCCGGCGGCCTGTTCGCTGGCGGCCTGGCTTAAAGACTGGGCGGTGGCGCTCACTTCTTCAGAGGCGCTGGCCAGGGCTTGGGCGCCACCATTCACATCGGTGACCACCTGGCTAAGCTTGGTAATCATGTTTTGCATGGCTTGCAGCATCTGGCCAGTCTCGTCTTTTGCGGGCGTGTCAATGCGCACGGTCAGGTCGCCTTCAGCTAGGCGGTTGGCCACGTTCAGGGCTTCGTTCACAGGTGCAGTGATGGAGCGGGTCAGGAACCAGGCAATCAAGGCGCCCAGCAAAATGGCCGCACCGGCCAAGGTCAGCATCAAGCGGTTAGCCGACTCATAAGCTGCCTGCGCTGCGGCATAGTCAGCTTTGGTGCCTTCTTCTTGAAACGCAATGTTTTCATCCAATGCAGCCTGCCATTTGGCAGCAGCAGGACGCGCTTCATTCAACAACAGGGCCACGGCCTCGTCGGTTTTGCCACTGGTACCCAATTCAAGCACCTTGTCGTTCAGGGGCCGTGCGATTTGAGCGGCCTCCTTGATCTTGGCACGCATGCCTTTGCCTTTTTCACTGGCAGGCGTCTTGCTCAGCTCTTCAAACGCATCGTTGTAGGCACCCCGGGATTTGTCAATGGCCTGGCGCTGGGCGTTTTGTGCAGCGGGGTCTTTCACCAGCATCAGGGTGCGAATCATGCGCTGAACATTGTTTAACTCTGTGGCCATTTTGGTGTTGAGGCCAATTTTGTACATGTTGTCCTTGACGATCTCGTCAAGT
Organism: Rhodoferax sp.; assembly: GCA_044344025.1. Taxonomy (GTDB): domain Bacteria; phylum Pseudomonadota; class Gammaproteobacteria; order Burkholderiales; family Burkholderiaceae_C; genus Rhodoferax. Next base: position 1,498 of record JBIJDQ010000347.1, on the reverse strand, counting down.
CGGCCCTGCACACTGCTCATGCCGTTAATCCCTACCGCTGCCAGCGCCGCCATCAGCACCAGCACCACGGCAAAGCCCAAGGTCAAGCGCAGGCCAATCTTCATATTTGCAAACATCTCACTGCCCCTTTAAAACTGTGTAAAAAAATTCTGAACCGGTGTAAAGTCACTTCTTAAGCCATTTATGCCTCTAGTGCTTGCTGTGTGGGCATAGTGCGCTACATAAAACATAGTATTTTGTTGTTTGTCCCTGGCTACTCCGAATGCCATCCTCAGGCCAGCTGCGCACGTTCATGCTGCGCCTGCCCACCCTTGGCCATGGCCTGCCTCACCAACTGCGGCACATCCAGAATCAAGGCCACGTCCCCACTGCCCAAAATGGTCGAGCCACTGATGCACTTGCTTTGCGCAAACATCTGCCCCAAGGGTTTGATCACCGTCTGGAACTCACCCATCAAGGTGTCCACCACCAGCCCGGCCTTTTGCCCGGCGTGTTTGAGCACCACAATGTTTTCTCCCTTGGCGGGTTTGCCTGGCACCGAGAACAGTTCCCGGATGCGAATGAACGGCAGCACCTCGCCACGCAGGTTGGTGTAGTCGTGTCCAGGCTCGGCGCTGTAGGCCACACACTCTTCAATCATGTCCAGGGGGATGGCATACACCGCCTTGTCCACCCCGACCAAAAAGCCGTCAATGATGGCCAAGGTGAGTGGCAGGCGTACCGTGACCGTGGTGCCCACACCTTCTTCGCTGGCCATGCTCACGGTGCCACGCAGGGCGGTGATGTTGCGTTTGACCACATCGAGCCCAACACCTCGGCCTGAGAGGTTGGTAACCTTCTCGGCGGTAGAAAAGCCGGGCTCAAACACCAGCCCAAAAATCTCCGTGTCACTGAGGTGGTGGCCGGCTTCCACCAAGCCTCGTTCAATGGCTTTGGCCAGGATTTTTTCGCGCTTCAGGCCCCCGCCGTCGTCCTGCACGGTGATGACAATCGCACCCGAGTCATGAAACGCATTGAGCTTCAAGGTGCCTTGTGCCGGTTTGCCACGCTGCTGGCGCAGGTCGGCGTTCTCAATGCCGTGGTCCATGCTGTTGCGCACCAGGTGCATCAGCGGGTCGCCAATCTTTTCGATCACGGTTTTGTCCAACTCGGTCTCTTCGCCGTCAATCTCCAGGCGGATGTCTTTGCCCAAGTCGCGTGACACGTCATGCACCACGCGCTGGAAGCGGCTAAACGTGGCCCCAATGCGCACCATGCGCAGTTGCAGGGCGCTGTCGCGCACCTCTTCGACCAGGGTGGCGAGTTTGGAGGTGGCCTCAGACAGCTCCACCACCCGCGCCCGGTGCGCAATCACGTTGACACTGGCCCCGGCAATGATCAACTCACCCACCAGGTTGATGAGTTGGTCAAGCTTGTCGGCATCGACCCGGATCGACTTGCTCTCTGCCGCACCGGTTTCCTTGACCTGCTTTTGTTTGGTGAGTGCGGCTTCCACCAC
>JBIJDQ010000345.1:0-3534 GCA_044344025.1 Rhodoferax sp. | reverse complement strand
TTGGCGCGCTACTGACCGAGATGTGGGCCGGCAGTGTGCGCTGGATGAGGCTTAGTGTGTCGTCCACCAGGTCGGCAATGTTCACAGCCTTGGGCAAAAGGGGCTGCTTGCGTGCAAACGCCAGCAGACGTTTGATCAGGGATGCGCCCCGGCGTGATGCCTTCAGGGCGGGCAACACAAACTCGCCAATCTCGGGGTCATCCGGGTAGCGCTCGTGCAAGGTGACTAGGTTGCCAATCACCACCGTGAGCAGGTTATTGAAGTCGTGCGCCAGGCCCCCGGTGAGCTGCCCCACCGCTTCCATTTTTTGCGCATGCACCAGTGCTGCCTGGGCGTTCTTGAGATCGGTAATATTCACCGACAGCACAAAACAACCCGCCACCTGACCCTGTGCATCACGCTCGGGCACCAGTTCACTGCGTGCATAAACCACCCCACCGCCGAAGTGGCGCATGGCGTATTCATAACTCACGCTGTGGCCCTGCAGTGCCTGGTGCACATGACGGGAGATATCGGTGTACACCTCGTCCCCGGTGACCTCACGTATCGAGCGGCCCAGCACTTCCTCCTTGACGCTGCCAAACCACTCGGCGTAACCTTTGTTGACGTAACGGTAAATTTCCTGATGGTCAAAATAAGCAATCAGGGCGGGCACCGTGTCGGTGATGAGGCGCAGGTTTTCCTCGCTGCGCCGCAGGGCGGTGGTGATCCGCTGATTGGCATCGTCGGCCACGATGAGACGCTGGTTGGTGGCCTGCAACTCGGTGGTGCGCGCGTTCACGCGGTTTTCCAGTTCGGCGTTTTGCTGCTGAATCTGCTGCTCTGAACGGCGACTGGCCGTGATGTCGGTGTACAAGGTGACAAAACCGTTGTGGGGCAAAGGCTCACCCCGCACGGCCAAAATTTGCCCACCCGGGCGGTCACGTTCGGTGTAATGGGCGGTAAAACTGCGCGCCAAATGCATGCGCTCGGCCACCAATGCTTCCACATCACCTGGGCCATATTCACCGCGCTCGGCGTTAAAGCGCATGAATGACTCAAAGGTGGCTCCCACATAGGCCATGTCTTCCGGGAAATCCAGCAAGCGCAAAAAAGCCTTGTTCCAGGCCACGATGTTGAGGTTGCCATCAATCACGGTAAGGCCCTGATCAAGCAGGTCCAACCCGGCCTGCAGCAACTCGTGCCGGTAGTGTGTTTGCAGGGAATCAGTCGGGGGTGGAATGGGCATGAGGGCAGACATCGGCGTTGGAAATCCATTCTAGGGCGGGCACACATGCTGCAAACGCCTTGCAACCATTCGATACATTTGCCCCGATTTTGCGCAACAGTCCACTGCCATCATTCCGGCCACAAACAGCGGCACAGGCCCAACCAGCCTGCCAAGCGCACCACGGAGCATCCCACCCATGTCTGAAGACCTCATCCTGCAAACCCACGGACTCACCAAAGAGTTCAAGGGTTTTGCTGCCGTACAAAACGTCGACCTCAAGGTCAAGCGCGGCAATATTCACGCCCTGATCGGCCCCAACGGTGCTGGTAAAACCACCGTCTTTAACTTGCTGACCAAGTTTCTGCAGCCCACCAAGGGCACGATCGCGTTCAACGGCATCGACATCACCCGCGAAGAACCGGCGCAAATTGCCCGACGCGGTGTGGTGCGCTCGTTCCAGATTTCGGCCACCTTTCCACACCTGAGCGTGATGGAAAACGTGCGCATTGCGCTGCAACGCAAGGTGGGCACCTCGTTTCATTTCTGGCGCCCTCAGTCCACACTGAACGTGCTCAACGACCGGGCGATTGAACTGCTCGAATCCGTGGACCTGGGCGCCTACATCGACACCCAGACGGTTGAGCTGCCCTACGGCCGCAAGCGCGCACTGGAGATTGCCACCACGCTGGCACTTGAGCCCGAGCTGATGCTGCTGGACGAACCCACGCAGGGCATGGGCCATGAGGACGTGAACCTGGTGGTGGAACTGATCCGCAAGGTGTCCAAAGGGCGCACCATTTTGATGGTGGAGCACAACCTGTCGGTGGTGGAAACACTCAGCAACGTCATCACGGTGCTGCAACGCGGATCGATTTTGGCCGAGGGCACTTACGACGTGGTCTCCAAAGACCCCCGCGTGCTGGAAGCCTATGTAGGAGTAGAAGCATGAACAGCGCCTTTAAACGCACTGGCGAGTTGCTGCGCCTTACCGACCTGCATTCGTTTTACGGCGAATCGCACATCCTGCACGGGATCGATCTGACCATCAACCACGGCGAACTGGTGACGCTGCTGGGGCGCAACGGCAGCGGCCGCTCAACCACACTCAAATCAATTCTGGGCTTGGTGGGGCGCCGTACCGGGCAGATCATGCTCAACGGCGAAGACATCAAGGGAATGTCTTCACACCGCATTGCGCGTCTGGGCGTGGGTTATTGCCCGGAAGAACGCGGCATTTTTTCTGGCCTTACCACCGAGGAAAACCTGATGTTGCCGCCCACAGTGGCCTCTGGCGGCATGACGCTGGAAGAAATTTACGAGATGTTCCCCAACCTGTACGAGCGCCGCAACAGCCCTGGCACACGCCTATCGGGTGGCGAGCAGCAAATGCTGGCCATGGCGCGCATTTTGCGCACCGGTGCCAAATTGCTGTTGCTGGACGAAATCACCGAAGGCCTGGCCCCGGTCATCGTCAAAAAGCTCGGTGAAGTGATTCGCCTGCTCAAAACACGCGGCTACACCATTTTGCTGGTGGAGCAGAACTTCCGCTTTGCCGCGCCCCTGGCGGACCGGCACATCGTGCTGGAGCATGGCCGCATTGTGGCCACCGTGACCAAAGAAGAACTGCCCTCCAAAACCGACCTGTTGCATGAGCTGCTGGGCGTGTAACACATTCGATTCCCCCTGCCTTTATTCCATACCCACAAGGAGACATCATGACACTCAAACCCATTATTCAGGCCCTCGGCCTTGCGCTCGCCACCCTCGGTACCGCACACGCTCAAATTTCTGACAACGTTGTGAAGATCGGCGTCCTGACTGACCTGTCCGGCGTCTACTCTGACGTTGCCGGCAAAGGCACCGTGGTTGCCACCGAAATGGCCATTGCCGACTTCATGGAAAAAGAGAAGCCTTCTTTCAAGATTGAAGTGGTGTCTGCTGACCACCAAAACAAAGGTGATATCGCCGCCAACAAAGCACGCGAATGGTTTGAGCGTGACAAGGTCGACGTGGCCTCAGAACTGGTCACCACCTCGGTGGCCCTGGCAGTGATGAAAATCGCCAAGGAGAAAAACCGGGTTGCCCTGATTTCAGGCGCGGCCTCCACGCTGGTGACGAACAAAGACTGTAACGATGTGACCGTGCAATGGACCTACGACACCTACGCCGTGGCCAACGGTACCGCCAAGGCGGTGGTCAAGCAAGGCGGCAAGAAGTGGTTCTTTCTGACCGCTGATTACGCTTTTGGTCACTCTCTCGAAAAAGACGCCGGCGATGTGGTCAAGGCCAATGGCGGTGAAGTGGTGGGCGCCGTGCGTCACCCG
>JBIJDQ010000346.1:0-3534 GCA_044344025.1 Rhodoferax sp. | reverse complement strand
CTCTAGTGCTTACTGCATATGAACAAGAAGCTACGAAAAAAGAAGCGTCTATGCGCTGCGTTTCATCAAAGGTCCACACCCGGGCACGAATTTTTGAGTTTGGGCTGAACGCCGCCCAACCCAAAAACTGCCCTTGGTCTGACTCCACACGCACGGTTTCACCCGCGTCAGCAGTACCTTTGGCAATGGCTGACTCAAATATCCAGGGGTGGCGGCGCAGCAGCGAGCGCTCTTTGCCCGCCCGCAGACGAATCGTTTTCAATAGGTGATGGCCATGGAAGGCACATCGACCCGAATCATGGGCTTGCCCAATGCGGCGCTGACGGCGGCCACGTACTCGGCGGCCCATTTGGCATCACCGAGCAGCGCAGCCCCGGCGGCTTGTGTCACCACCAGAATCTTGTCGGCAGTGAGCACCTTGCCACTGGCGCGCAGCGGTTCGCAGTCCAGTGTGGTGAATTGGTGGTCCAGCCAGGCGCGGGCGGCATCATGGGCCAGCGGTGCGCCTTCGGGGACATGAAAAGAAAACTCTACGCCTTTGTCCAGCGTCACACTCACTTGCTTTTGCATAAACCACCTCTTGATAGACAGGAAAAAACTCTATTTTGAACCACTTGACTCACCCGCCTTGAGGTGCGCCCGTGGATGGGCTGCATCATAGGCCTTGGCCAGGTGCTGAAAGTCCAGCCGGGTGTACACCTGTGTGGTGCTGATGTTGGCGTGGCCCAGCAGTTCTTGCACGCCGCGCAGGTCACTGCTGGACTGCAGCACATGGCTGGCAAATGAATGCCGCAGCATATGCGGATGAACTGGCGCGGCCAAACCCGCCTGCAAACTGCGTTGGCGCAAGCGCTGCCAGATGGACTGCGCGGTGAGCCGGGTGCCATGTTGACCAATGAACAGTGCCGCCTCGGGTGTGCCGCCAGTTGCAGGTGACACAGACAAACTGAGCAACACCTGCGAGCGCACCAGCAGCCAAGCCCGCAACGCCAGCACGGCCTTGGCACCCACCGGCACAATGCGTCGCTTGCTGCCTTTGCCCAGCACATGGGCCTCAGCCGCAGCCAAATCAACCCAACCCCGGGCCTGGTCACTGGCAAGCGCGTCCAAGCCGGTGAGTTCACCCACCCGCAGGCCGCCGCCGTACAGCAGTTCCACCATCGCCGCGTCACGCGCTTCTAGCCAGGGGTCGGTCTGCGCCTGTGCAAAACTGGCAAATTGCACGGCGTCGTCCACGCTCAGGGCCTTGGGCAGGGGTTTGGCGGCTTTGGGGGCGCGAACGCCTTGCACCGGGTTGCTGCTCAATAGCCCTTCGCGCCCCAGCCAGACGTAAAAACCGCGCCAGCCGGACAGAATCAGGGCAATGCCCCGGCCACTGCGCCCGCCACTGTGCATCTGTGCCACCCAGCGGCGAATGTGGCTGGGCTGCACGGCAACCAGGTCAACCCCAGTCCCTGCGGCTTGGGTTGCCAATTTTTCCAGATCCAGCGTGTACAGCGTCACCGTGCGCTCAGCCAGGCGTTTCTCAAACCGCACATGGTCCAGGTAGCGCTGCACCAGCGGGTCTTGGGGAAAGGGTGCCATCAGGACACCCTGGGGGTCATGGGTTGCCACGCGGTGCTATTGAAAGGGTTGGCACCCGTCACCGCAGGGGCGACAGCGCAGCGCTGGCCAGCTCGGCAACACGCGCCAAAAAGTCGGTACCCATGGTGCTGTTGAAGCGCTGCGCATCGGGCGAGGCCATCACCAGCAGGCCAAACGCCGGTGCGGTGCTGCCCACTGGCCCGTCGCGCAGCGGCAAAATCGCCAGCGACACCGCCGCCTTGGGGTCAGGAAGCCAGTTGATCGCCTCCAGACCGGTGTTGACACCACAAAACGGCTCAGTGAGCGACGACACAAACGACTTGGCATCAGGGCTCACGCCTTGTGCATAGGCTGCACCGGCGTGAGCGGCATTCACCCCCCAGACCTTGATGCCCACTTGTGGCACCAAAAATTGCTCGGCCAGTTCCCTCGCCATCAGGTCAGGCAGGCTGGCCGCGTCGGTGTGCAAAAACAGGGTGCGCGCCCATTGCAGCAGCTTGTCTGACAGCACCATGTTCTCATTCACATTGCGGATCATGTCCATGATGCGCAACTCCAGCATCTTGATTTTTTCGCGCAGCATGCTGGCCTGGCGCTCTTGCAGACTGACAGCGCGCTGGCTGTGCGGGCTGGAAAGCTGCACAGTGGACAGCAGTTCGGCATGGCGCTGGAAAAAATCTGGTGTGTTGACCAGGTAATTGGCAATGTCGTCTTCGGTGATCGGGTTGTTGATGGCGCTGGGCAGGTTTGAAGTGGGCATGGTGGTCACGCGTTGGAGGTGTTGGGAGAATCATCGGGCAGCGTCAAGCTGCCTTGAAAGACGGTGGTGGCCGGGCCGGTCAGCATGACGGGGCTGGCCGCGCCCGCCCAAGCCACGGTGAGCACGCCACCATGGGTTTGCACGTCAACCTGTGTGTCCAGCAAGCCCAGCCGAATGCCCGCCACCACAGCGGCACAGGCGCCAGTGCCGCAGGCCAGCGTCTCGCCAGCACCGCGCTCGAACACCCGCAGACGAATGTGGCTGCGGTCAAGCACTTGCATGAAGCCGACGTTGACGCCCCGGGGAAACGCTGACAAAGCTTGTATCTGCGGGCCCAGGGTGAGCACGGGTGCCGTGTCAATGTTGTCCACCAACGTCACCGCGTGGGGGTTGCCCATGGAGATAAGTGCTACTGAAACTGTAGCTACCGGTGCTTGTCTATCAAGCACCAGGGGCCATATTTGCCATAAATTTGTGGTTTCAGGCATCAAGCCGGTGGCATCAAAGGGCAGGTGGGCCAGTTCGAAGTCTGGGGCTTCCATGTCTACGGTGACCCTGCCATCGGGCTGCCACTGGAGCTCAAGCACACGGTTCATGGTTTGCACTTTGACAACGTTTTTGGTGGTGAGGCCCTGATGGCGCACAAAGGCCATGAAGCAGCGCGCACCGTTGCCGCAATGCTCGACCTCATTGCCATCTGCGTTGTGGATGACGTACGCAAAGTCAATGCCGGGCGCGGGGGAGGGGCGCACCGTCAGGATTTGGTCGGCCCCCACACCAAAGTGGCGGTCGCCCAGAAAACGGTACTGTGCGGCGCTGAGGTGGTAACGGGTTTGGGTCTCGTCGAGCACGACAAAGTCGTTGCCTGCGCCTTGCATTTTGGTGAAGGGGATTTGCATGGCTGGGATTATCTGCGAGGCATGGCAGCTTGATTGGGTTTACTCGGGGCGCATGCAGCGCAGATGCCGGGGCCTCATGACGCTTCGCTTTTTAAAATCGCCCCCGACATCCGCGCTACACACGCCCCTGAACGGGGTGTTTGGCGGCATTTTTTACCAGCTTGTTGGCCACGGCCTGGGGGATGTCAATGGCGCAGTGGTCGGCCAGTTGCAGCAGGTACAGCAACACGTCGGCCACCTCGTCGGCAATGTGTTCCTTGGTGGCTGGGTCATGGTGGGCGGCTTGTGAGG
>JBIJDQ010000344.1:0-3543 GCA_044344025.1 Rhodoferax sp. | reverse complement strand
TCGGGCAATGGTCAAAAAGAACTGATGTATGCCTTGTCGGGTGAAGACATGCGGGCCAAGCCCGGTGTGATTCGCATGGGCATCTCGGATGTGTCGAACGCCAACCCGGCGTGGCGGCGCAAGTTGGGCTTGCATTTTGTGCCCGAGGAGCGTTTGGGCCGAGGGGCCGTGCCCACCCTGAGCCTGGCGCACAACCTGCTGCTGACCCGCCAGGAAGCCATTGCCTACCCGGGTTTGGGTGGCGGCTGGATTCGTGTCAAGCAGCTTGAGCGCCAGGCGGGGGACATCATTGCCCGTTTCAAGGTGAAGGCCGGCGGCCCGGCTTCGCTGGCCAAATCGCTGTCTGGGGGCAACTTGCAAAAGTTCATCATGGGCCGCGAGATTGATGCCAAGCCCACGCTGTTCATCGTGTCCCAACCCACCTGGGGCGTGGATGTGGGTGCAGCGGCGCAAATTCGGGGCGCCATATTGGCCTTGCGTGATGCCGGGTGTGCGGTGCTGGTGGTGAGTGAAGAGCTGGACGAGTTGTTTGAGGTGTGTGACCGCCTGCACGTGATCTCCAAGGGGCAGTTGTCACCCTCGGTGCCGATTGCCCAGGCTACGGTTGAAAAAATTGGCGAGTGGATGAGCGGCCTGTGGAGCAACGAGGTGCAGCATCACCTCGCTGAGCTGGAACAGGCCGATGATGAACATGTGAACGAGCTGGCTGGAGGTCACCATGTTCAAGCTTGAAGCGCGTCCTGAGCCGTCCAGGGTCTGGACCTTTGCCTCGCCCCTATTGGCGCTGCTGATCACGGTGGCCATTGGCACCCTGATGTTTACTGCCTTGGGTAAAGACCCGCTCAAAGGGCTGGAGATGTTTTTCTGGCAACCCATTCACAACGCCTATGCCTTGGGCGAGTTGATGGTCAAGGCCACGCCGTTGTTGATCATTGCACTGGGACTGGCGGTGTGTTTCAGGTCCAACGTGTGGAACATTGGTGCTGAGGGCCAGTACATCATTGGCGCAATTTTTGCTGGTGGCGTGGCGTTGACGGCAGATGCCGACAGCAGCCGCTGGATCGTGTTGCCGATTTTGCTCGCCGGGGTGTTGGGTGGCATGGTGTGGGCCAGCGTGACCGCCCTGCTGCGTGACCGCTTTCATGCCAACGAGATTCTGGTGAGCCTGATGCTGGTGTACGTGGCGGTGCAGTTGCTGAGTTTTCTGGTGGGTGGGCCGTGGAAAGACCCGATGGGTTTCAACTTTCCGCAAACCAAGAATTTTGATGCCGTGACTCGGATTCCGCGTTTGATGGACGGCTCACGCATGAGCATTGGGGTTATTTTTGCGTTGCTTGGCGTCGCCGGGTTGTGGGTGTTTTTGTTCCGCACGCGGGCCGGGTTTTCCTTGCAAGTGGGTGGGCTGGCTCCGGCGGCTGCGCGTTATGCCGGGTTTTCTTCGCGCAAGGCCTTGTGGTCGGCACTGCTGATTTCCGGCGGTGCTGCTGGTTTGGCGGGCGGGCTTGAAGTGGCCGGCCCCATTGGGCAGCTCACCCCGTATGTGCCAGCAGGTTATGGCTTTGCCGCCATCATCGTGGCGTATGTGGGGCGGCTGCACCCGGTGGGCATGGTGTTCTCGGCCATTTTGATGAGCATGTTTTACATTGGTGGCGAAATGGCGCAGTCGCGCCTGGGGCTCACCAAATCGCTCACTGGTGTGTTTCAAGGGCTGCTGTTGTTCAGCTTGCTGGCGTGTGACACTTTGGTCAATTACCGGCTGATTCTGGCCAGGAAGAGGGGCAACTGATGGAGTCTTACGCACTGCTGTTGGCCGCCACGTTGAATGCGGGCACGGTGTTGGCCATTGCCTCGCTGGGCCTGTTGATCAATGAAAAAGTCGGCATTGTGAATTTGGGTGCTGAGGGCATGATGCTGTGCGCCGCCATTGCCGGGTTTGCCACCGTGGTGGTCACCGGCAGCGACTGGCTGGGCTTTGCCGCTGGCATGGCGGTGGGCGCGCTGCTGGCAGCCATTTTTGGCGTGCTGGTGATCTGGCTCAACACCAACCAGTTCGCCACTGGGCTGGCGCTGACTTTGTTTGGTACCGGGTTTTCAGCCTTTGTGGGCACCTCTTTTGTGCAGGCCAAAATGCCCGAGCGCAGTAGCTTTGCCATTGCGGGCCTGGCCGACATTCCCTTAATTGGCCCCGCGCTGTTCAGGCACCACCCGCTGGTGTACCTGACCATGCTGTTGGCGCTGGCGCTGATCTGGTTCATGTACCGCACCCGCAGCGGCCTGGTGATGCGCAGTGTGGGTGAAAGCCCCGAGTCTGCCCATGCACTAGGTTACCCGGTGCGCTTGATCCGGCTGCTGGCGGTGGTGGTGGGTGGTGCCCTGTGTGGTTTGGCTGGAGCGTATTTGTCGGTGGTTTACACGCCGCTTTGGGTGGAAGGTATGGTGGCTGGCAAGGGCTGGATTGCGCTGGCCCTGACTACTTTTGCCACCTGGCGCCCGGCACGCGTCTTGCTGGGTGCCTATCTGTTTGGTGGGGTCACCATGCTGCAATTTCACCTGCAAGGTATTGGCATCGAGGTGCCCAGCCAGTTCCTGAGCATGTTGCCTTATGTGGCCACCATTGTGGTGCTGGCGTTGATTTCACGTAACCCGCAATGGATTCGCATCAATATGCCCGCCAGCATTGGCAAACCGTTTTACCCTGGCGCCTGATTTTTTTCAGGTTCATAATTCTGTGCTTCCCATTCTCTTCAACCCGTCCCTTGATAAGGAATTGACATGACCGATTTGCAAAAACGTTCGCTCCTCAAAGCGGCCGCACTGACTGCCGTAGCTTCCGCTGCGCTGGTGGGTTGCGGCAAAAAAGAAGAACCCGCGCCTGCGCCCGCGCCCGCACCGGTGGCTTCTGCCCCGGCACCGGCTAAGCCAGCACCGCTGAAAATCGGTTTTGCCTATGTCGGCCCGGTCGGTGATGGGGGTTGGACGTTTGCGCATGACAACGGCCGCAAGGCACTTGAAAAAGAGTTTGGTGACAAGATCGTCACCTCTTTTGTAGAAAACGTGCCCGAGTCCGCCGACGCAGAACGCGTGATTCGCGACATTGCCGGGCAAGGCAACAAGCTGATTTTTGGCACCACCTTTGGCTACATGGAACCCATGCTCAAAGTGGCTGCTGACTTGAAAGACGTGAAGTTTGAGCACGCCACAGGCTACAAGCAGGGCGAGAACATGCGCACCTACGACAGCCGCACGTATGAGGGCGCGTACATGGCAGGCGTGATCGCAGGCAAGATGACCAAGACCAACACACTCGGTGTGGTGGCTTCGATCCCAATTCCTGAGGTGGTTCGCAACATCAATGCCTTCACCTTGGGTGCACAGTCAAGCAACCCGAAAATCAAGACCAAAGTGGTTTGGGTGAATGGCTGGTTTGACCCACCGAAAGAAACCGAAGCCGCGACCAGCCTGATCAACGGCGGCGCTGACGTGTTGTTCCAGAACACCGACTCTCCGGCGGTGCTTAAAACCGCCGAAGCCAAGGGCAAACGT
>JBIJDQ010000343.1:0-3550 GCA_044344025.1 Rhodoferax sp. | reverse complement strand
CCCCACATCACCTGCCAAAAGACGCGCCAAGTTCTTGCACACGCACCAGATCAGCCAGCAGCTTGGCCGGTACCGGCAGGTTCATCAAGCTGCAAAAGGCTTGAATCCGGTAGCGCCAGTCGTGCCGTGCCAGCATCTCGGCCATGTTGGTGCGCCGTTGTGTTGCCAGCGTGTCATTGCGCAACAGCAGGGCTTCAAGCTCGTCGGCAGCGGTTTGCGGGTGCTCTGAGAGCTCAAGCGTGGCGCCCGGCCAGCAGAGCATCTCGTCGGCCATGCGTGACACAGGCCTGCGCCCGGCCACGATGCAGCCAGACAGCAGTGACTCCAGCCACCGGCTGGTCACCATCATGGCGCGTGGCCTGCCGCCTTGGGGCTCCACATAAAGATGAAAAGCCAGCGAGATGCGGGTTCTTTGCAGCAGCTTGAAAAGCATGCCACGTTCCAGATGCACACTGGCACCCGACAGGTTGCCCAAAGGCGAGTGCAGGTACAAATAAGGTGAGCTGCTCTGATGAAACCGTTGGGAAAAACAGGCCTGGTAGCTGGGTGGCGTCCGGCCAAAACCCATCACATCAATGTCGCGGTGGTGTGTGTTGCGGGGCACCCAGGTCAGGCAGTCGGCCCCCTGGTACAGCTGGTGCACAGGAATCTGGTAGCGGGTCTGCGGGAAGGCCATGTCCTCATGGGCGGTGACGGTGATGGCATCAAACAGGGCAGTCTCTTTGACAAACCCCGCCTGAAAATAAGAGTCGGTGACAAAGCCGTAAATCTTGCCAAACTTCTTGCGGCAGTCTGCAATGGCGTTGACTAGCCCCAAATCACCCGGGCCACGGGCCACCACAATCAACACATCGCCACCCGCCGTGTTCAGCGGTTCGTAGTTGACCTGATGCGGGCGAATCTGACGCTGGAGCCAAGTGTTGGGCAACACCTTGGGCGACAACACCTCGGCATCGAAGTAGAAACACAGCAGCTCAGCCAGTTCGTCAATGGCCACCCAGCCTGCGTGGGGGGTACTCAAGCCCGCATAAAGAACCGAGACTTTCATGCGCCTGCCACCTCATCGACACGGTCAAAGCGGTAACCGTAGCCATAAATCGGGGTGAGTTTCCAGCCTTTGCTGCCATCCAGCAGCAACTTCTTGCGCAAACGGCTGATGTGGGTGTCTACCGTGCGGGTGTCGACATCGGTGTTGATGCCCCAAATCTTGTTCAGCAAATGGTCACGCGACAGCAGTTTGCCCGGGTTTTGAAACAGGTAAACCGACAGATCAAACTCTTTTTGCGTCAGGGTCAGGGCCACACCTTCAAGCGACAGCTTGTGGCGCTGCACATCCACCTCAAACGCGCCCAGGCGCAGCACGGGCAGACCACCGGGTTTGATGCGCCGTGCCACGTTGGCCAGGCGGGCCAGCAATTCCATGGGTTTGAGCGGTTTCACCAGGTAATCGTCAGCGCCAATTTTGAGGGCGTTGACCACCGTGGCCTCGTCGTCCCGGGCGGTCACCACCACCACCGGAATTTCCCAGCCCAGGTTTTGCCTGACCCATTGCAGCACCTCAGCCCCGGTGCCGTCGGGCAGCATCCAGTCGATCATCAACAGGTCAAAGCGTTCCTTCTTGAGCCCTTCAATAAAGGTAGCCGCCAACTCAAACCCACGGCTGGTATGTTGACCGCTGCTGACCCAGAGTTCAAGCAAGTCGCGTTGGTCGGGGTCGTCTTCGAGTATGGCAATGTGCATCTGGTGTCCTGATGGCAAACGATGGAATCAGTTTACACGTTGGCTTCATCCCTCAAACTGCGGATGCATCTGGCGAATGCGGCGCGTCACGCTCCAGAGCACCAAATCTCTAACGCTGGCTGTGCCCTTGACCGCAATGCCGATCCGTTGATGCAAATGACGGCATCTCAAGTTGTGAATTCTGCATGCTGATGTTTTAAACGGTTGAATATCAACCAACGAGTGGTTGATATTCAACCACTAAAATGCGATCTATGCACCCCAGACACCTTGCCCCCTTGTTGACCGATGCCCTCTCTGACACGCCAGTGGTCCTGATTAATGGCGCCCGTCAAAGCGGCAAAAGCACCTTGGCGCAGGCGCAACCTATCCCCACAGGCGCGCCACGACAGTACTTGACGCTAGACGATGCGGTGGTGCTCAATGCCGCAAAATCTGACCCGGTGGGGTTCATCAACGGCTTGAAGGGTGCTGTCACGCTGGATGAAGTGCAGCGTGTGCCCGAGCTTTTTCTGGCCATCAAGGCAGCCGTTGACCGGCAGCGCCAGCCCGGTCGCTTTTTGTTAACCGGCTCGGCCAATGTGCTGCTGTTGCCGGGCATTGCCGACTCGCTGGCCGGGCGCATGGAGGTGTTGTCGCTGTGGCCTTTGTCGAGCGCAGAAATGATGGACAGCCCGCAGCTGAACCGGGCCGATGCCCTGTTTGCAGGCGATTGGTCTGTACTCAGTGTGCCGCCCTGCGAGCGCGATGTGTTACGAGAGCGGCTATTGGCCGGCGGGTTTCCAGATGCGGTTACCCGCGCCAGCGCGCGCCGGCGAGAAGCCTGGTTTGGCGCTTATGTTCAGGCTGTTTTGCAGCGCGACGTGCGCGAGCTGGCCAACATTGAGCAATTGACAGAAATCCCCAACTTGCTGGCCCTGTTGGCCACACGCAGTGGCACGCTGCTCAATTTTGCCGAGCTGTCGCGCACAGCGGCCATTGCGCAAAGCACCCTCAAGCGCTACTTTGCGCTGCTGGAAATGTTGTTTCTGGTGGTGCGCGTGCCGTCGTGGGAGCGCAACGCGGGCAAGCGACTGGTGAAAGCGCCCAAGGTGTTCTTGCCTGACAGTGGCCTGCTGAATTATTTGATGGGCACCACGGCTGAGAGCTTGTCTGCCAAGCCAGGCCTGCCGGGCGGCATGGTGGAAACCTTTGTGTTGGCCGAGCTGCTCAAGCATTTGGCGTTTTCGCAGGCGCGTTTGTCACTCTGGCACTACCGCACGCAAACCAATATCGAGGTCGATTTCATTCTGGAGAACCGGCTGGGCCAGATCACCGGCATTGAGGTCAAAGCCAGTGCCACGGTAGATGGCAAAGACTTCAAGGGGCTGCGTCATTTGCAAGAGACCGAAGGAGAGATCTTCCAGCGTGGCGTGGTGCTTTACGCCGGGCGCGAGGTGGTGCCGTTTGGTGAGAATTTGTGGGCTGTGCCCTTGTCGCTCTGGTGGGCTGGGTTGCGTTGAACAGCCATGCTTGCATTGTCCCGCGCGTGTGTACGGCATAAGCACTAGAGGCATATAACGCTTGTATTTACCCCTCAAACTGCGGATGCACCTGCCGAATGCGGCGCATCACCATGCCCGCTGCTGCGGTGCGGGTTTCCACGCCCAGCTTGGCAAAAATGCGTTCCAGGTGTTTCTTGACCGTCATCGGGCTGCTGCCCAGAATGTCGCCAATGTCGCGGTTGATCTTGCCCTTGACCACCCAGTAAAGCACCTCGGCCTCTTTGGGGGTGAGTTTGAAGCTTAGGGAAATGGCCTCGATCACACTC
>JBIJDQ010000341.1:0-3564 GCA_044344025.1 Rhodoferax sp. | reverse complement strand
CTGCATCGGCAACCCTCGGGCGGGGCTGTCTATGGTGGAATGTCGCTTGCCAACTGGGTGACCAGCCTGTGTTTTGCGGCCAGCCACCTCATGTGGCACAGCGGGTTGCAAGCATTGACCGTTGTCGTGCCGAGTTTGGTGTTTGGCTACTTTCGTGACCGCTATGGACGCATCACGCCTTCAGTGGCCTTGCACGTGTTTTACAACGCAGGCTTTGTCTGGTTGTTTGCCTGGCCATCCGTTTAACGTTGGCTGGAGGCTGCGCGAAACCCGAAGTAGGGACCGGTGTAGTTGGCGCTGCGAAACATCTTGTCGAAATTGCGCAGATAGCGTTCACCGTAAACATAGCTGCCACCCCGGCGCACGCGCAGCAACCCGGTGCTTGTGCCATGCGGGTCTGTGATGCCTGAGGCGTCCATGCTGTAGTCAGTAGAGTCGCGATCCCAGGTCCATTCCCAGACGTTGCCCGCCATGTCGTGCAGGCCATATCCGTTGGCCGGGTAGCTGCCGACCGACGTGGAGGTACCTCGGTCGTAATTGGCCCGGGTGGAATCCAGCACGTCGCCCCAGGGGTATCGTTTGCCCACCAGGCCACCCCGTGAGGCGTATTCCCATTCGGCATCGGTCGGCAATCGGTAGCCATTGGCCAGCCAGGCCACCAAGTTGTTGCTCAAGTCAAGGTTGCCGGTGCGGTAGACCGTGGTTTGGCTTGCATTGGTGTAATAAACTGGGCTACGTCCCTCTTTTTCTGAGCGCGCGTTGAGCCATTTCACGACATCAAACCAGCTGATTTGCGTCACCGGCATGTGGGTGCCAATCTGCCAGGCACCGTTGCGACCGGCCGAGTCAAAGGTGTAGCCGTGTTGCAGCGCCCAGTCGTACACACTGACCCACTGTGCGTAACTGGTCTCATGGCGCGCGATGGAGAACGCACTGAGTGTCACTGGGTGAACCGGTGTGGCGTAAGGTGCAGGCGCGCTTGAGTCCAACAGGTTGTCGCCCATCAGAAAAGTCCCTGCGGGAATGGACACCATGTCTTCCACTGGTGCGCTGGCCAGTGGTGTGGCTGCAACCTGCGGTGACTCAAACCCTTCGCCACCAGCCCCCACCGCACTGAGCACCAAAAAGTAAGCCGTGTTGTTGCGCAGTCCGGTCAGTGAGAACGGTTGGCGTACGTCGGTTACTTTGATGCCATTGGCTTTATTGACCTCAAACTCGGTGCCGTAATACAGGTTGTAAGTGCTGGCACCAGGGGTTGGTGTCCAGGTCAGGGTGATGTTGCCATTGCCCTCAACGGCCGTGAGTCCGCTGGGTGGGGCCGGTGGTGGGCTGGCCAACGGGGTGGCAGAAACGGTGTAAGACATGGCACTTTCGCCATTGGCCGTGGTGGCGGTCACCGCAAAATAGTAAAGGGCGCCGTTGTCCAACCCGGTGATCGCCTGCGGTGAGCTTGCCCCCGTCATTTTCAGTGCAGTGAGTGGGCTCACTTGCGCTGCTGGGCCGTAATAGACGGTGTAGCTGGTAGGGTCGCCGGTGGCCAAAAAGCCGGGCTCCCAACTGACACGCACTAGCTTGTTTTCTGATTGAGCCCGAAGTGTGACCGGTGCTGGCTGCGGTGGGGTGGGGGTCGGCGTGGCGGACACTTCTGCAGAGAGTTCACTCTCTTGCGTCGTGTTTGCCGCTGCAATGGCGAAAAAATACGGCTTTCCATCGGTGAGGTCGCGCATGACATAGATGCTGTGGGCATCGGTGATCTTGTTACCCGCCTTGGTGACGCCTGGCGTGTTGCTGTAATAAATGGTGAACGACGTCGCTTGCGGCACGTTGGACCAATTTAATGTGACACGTTGCTTTCCGGCATCGGCTGTCAGGTTGGCTGGTGGCAGCAAGTTCAGCACGGCAGTTTCACCTGCACCACCAACCACGCCAGCCGCACCACCACCACAGCCGCTCAAGAGCAAGTAAAGCGCCAGGCTACCCCCCAACAAACGATGGACCAAATACGGATTAACACTCACGGTGACCCCCTGATTTCTTGCGGCTGACCAATCACAGAGCGCCGGATGGGCCGGCTATTCAACCGCAGAGTTTCAGTATGGCCACTGTCGGCATCTCGCCATATCGGAAAAGTCAATCTCTATGACTTTATGGCTGCGCAACGGCGCTGAATCAGCTTCTCAGGTAAGCAGCCAGTTTGGCATCCACATTCGCGATATGGCCCAAAAACCACTGAGACACAAAGTCTTCCAGGTCGGCTTTGATGAGGTTGTCTTTGGCGATGTTGGCCAAAAACTCGTCCAGTTTGGTCATCAGGGCCTTGTGTTGGGCCAGGTGTGCGCTGATGTCCGGGTAGCCAATGCGCTCCATCAGGCCTTCTTCATGAGAAAAATGGGAACGGGTGTATTGGTACAGCCGCAGGGCACTCATGGTTTGGCTCTCGCGGTTGGTCGCCGCAATCACATCGGCGGCACGCATGAACAATTCCTTGTGCTGCTCATCGATCGTCTGGTCGCCAATTTTGTAGATGTCGAGCCATTCCACCAAAATGGAGGTTTGCCTTATTTTGGACTTGACCCAATATTGGGCCGTTGAGTAATCCTCAAAAACACTGCATTCCACCCCGGCTGTCTCGTAACACTTGCGAAACTCCGGCGCCATGGCTTGACCAGCCTTGAGATGCGGGCCAAACACCAGAGCGGTGACCGGGCGGATGTCAGGGTTGCTGTACCTTGCCGTCAGATGCGCTGCAAACTCAGCCAGAACCTCCGGCGAGGCCGATGCATCGCGCTGCAGTGTCACGATCTGGCCCCATTTGCCTTGTTGCGTGAGTTTGATCAGCATGTCCTTGATGGTCAGGGGGATGGCCGCGACCAACTCGTCCTTGAAGGGCCCGGTGGCGGTGGTGCAAAGAATCCGGCCTTCAATGTGGTACGTGATCTCAGCCTTTGATCTGAACGCTACCACCGGTGAAATATCGGTGGTGCTGAATGGTATGGTCATGCAGATGTGCTCCTGTGACACGGGGGTAGGGGTTCACAAATCAACGCCGAAAGCTGTTCCAACGTGCGTTCAACGTGCCTGGCATGTTAGCGGTCTGTGCGGCAATCAGCAAGAACCACCAGACGCTACCAGTCCACCAGGCTCAAGCCCACACTCAGCACGGTGCGCCTGCGGTTGTAATCCACCAGCGAATCGCCGTAGCCGCTGAACAACTGCGTGTGAAATCGCAGGCCACTGCTGCTGCCTGCAAAGCCGCTGTCACCCAGTTTTTTGAGCCACTCCAGTTTGAACGAGCCATTGGCATGGGCGCGCAGGCTGTGGCGCAGCGTCAGACCCAGGGTGTTGTCCGGGTTGACGTTCCAGTGGCCCATTAATTCTGTACGACCGATCAGGTTGGCAATGTCGGGGTTGTCGTCGTCGGCTGGGTCTTCTGGCAGACGGTACCAGAGCTTGGCCTGCAGCTGGAACTGCTGGTCTTTCTCCATGCCAGCTTTCAAAATGACGCGGTTCCAGCTTCTGGACAAGGGCAGGGGCTGGCCGTTGGACTGGTGGTTCAGGCTCAGA
>JBIJDQ010000342.1:0-3564 GCA_044344025.1 Rhodoferax sp. | reverse complement strand
GCGCTGCATAGAGTGCATCGCCCAAAATGGCGTGGCCAATGGCCTGCAGATGCACCCGCAACTGGTGTGATCTGCCGGTGATGGGCTCAAGCGCCAGACGGGTGGTGTGGTGAAGTGGGCCATCACCCAGGCGCATCCAGCGCGTCTGGCTAGGCTTGCCTTGGTGCCTGTCAATGACGCGCAATGGGCGATTGGGCCAGTCCACAGCAATGGGCAGGTCAATGGTTTGCCAGTCGGTGAGAGCTGGGGCCGTCAGCCCGTGCACCACAGCCTCGTAACGCTTGTGCACCTGGCGAAGTGCAAAGGCATCGTTGAGGCTGCGCTGGGCGGCTTGGCCGCGCGCCATCACCAGCAGGCCGGAGGTGGCCATGTCAAGCCGATGCACCACCAGCGCATCGGGGTAACACTGGTTGACGCGTCGGCTCAGGCAGTCTTGTTTGTCTTCACCCCGGCCAGGCACACTGAGCAGGCCTGCGGGCTTGTTCAAGATAAGCAGGGCATCGTCCGCGTAAACAACCACCAGGTCAGTCACGGGGCGGTGGCTCGGTCAGCAGTTTTTGCACCGTGGCGCATAACTCGTCCACATCGTTGGGCTTATGAATCAGGGCTCTCGCCCCGGCGGCCAGGGCATCGCGTTCAATCTCGGGCGTGACGTAACCTGAAGCCAGGGCTACGGGCAAGTTGGGGAGCAGTTCTTTGACATCGCGCAGCAAATCCACACCGCTGTAGCCTGGCATGTTGTAGTCGGTGACCAGCAGGTCGCAGATGCCGGGGTCATTGCGCAAGGCCAGCAGGGCCTGGCGGGGGTCGGTGAAGGTGCTGACCTGGTAGCCCTTGCGGGTGAGCAGCCGTTTAACCAAAAACACCAGTGCCTCATCGTCATCCACATACATCACCCGTTGCCCTGTGCCCAAGGCCGGCGATGGTTCGGTGGGCAAGACGCTGACAGACTCGATCTCCTCGTCAGACACCGGGAAAAAAAGCTTGAACTCGCTGCCTTGTCCGGGGGTGCTGGCGACCTGGACACTGCCCATGTGAGCCCGCATGATGCCGTGCACCACAGACAGGCCCAGCCCGGTGCCTTGACCAACCGGTTTGGTGGTGAAAAAGGGCTCAAAGATCCGCTGCAGGGTAGATTCACTCATGCCAGCGCCAGTGTCACTGACGGTTAGCCTGACGTGCTGGCCCCGAAGACCGCCACGTCGCTCGGCGGCATCGTCGGCGGTTTTGATGCTGTACCCCAGTTCAACGCGCAAAGTACCTGGCTGCTGGGCCATGGCGTGAATGGCGTTGGTGCACAAATTAAGGATGGCCTGCTCAACTTGAGTGGCATTGGCCAACACGGCCGGCGTGCGCTCGTCAATATTGGTTTGCAGCGTGACGTGGGGCGGCAGGGTGACCTTGACGAGACGCAAGGCCTCATGCACCACGTCGGCCAGTTGCAAGGGCACCCGGTGTGGCGACTCATTGCGGCTGAAGGTCAGAATCTGGCGCACCAGGTCTCGGGCGCGTCGGCCCGCTTTATCGATCTCGTTTAGGCTGGTGCCTACGGCGCTGCCCTGTGGCGCGTCCAGCCGGGCCAGTGCCACATTGCCCAAAATGGCGCTGATGATGTTGTTGAAATCGTGCGCAATGCCACCCGCCATGGTGCCAATCGCCTGCATTTTTTGCGATTCCCGCAGCTGCGACTCCAGCGCGGTACGGTGCGCTTCCATTTTTTTGCGGGCAGTCAGGTCATGGGCAAACAAGGTAATGATGTCGCCCTCTGCATGTTGCTCAAACGACAGGCTCACCTCAAGCGGCACGCTGTCGCCCTGGCTGGTCAGGCCAGTCATCTCACCCAACTGGGCATGGCTGGTGATGTCCTTGTAAGACAGGGCGCGCGCCGCATCGGGCAGAAAATCGGTCAGCGCCCGCCCCAGGGCTTGTTCGGTGGGGCACTGAAACAGGGTGGCGGCGGTCGGGTTAAACACACTGATGCGGTGGTCTCTGTCAACGCAAACAATGGCATCCAGCGAGGAATTGATGATGGCGGCCAGCCGGGTCTGGCTTTGCAGCAGTTGTTCGTTGCGCTGTTGTAGCTCGTTGGCGCTGACCTGCAAGGCATGCCTCTGCGCCAGCAAGGGTCCCTGGTCAATCACCGCGCAAATAAAGCGCGGCTGCTCACTCAAGCCGTCGTTAATACGGGCAATGTGCAGGTCGCCAGCAAACAAGCCGTTGGAGCCCCCAGTGAACTCAAGCTCGTCAAGTTCGTATGCACCCTGTTCTTTGGCCAGTAAAAAACCCAGACGCACCCGGTCCACACAGTTCGGATTGACAAGGGGGTGCAAATAGGTCAGTGGCGGGTCGCGCTCCAACGGGCGAAACAAGTCCAGGGCGCGGCCGTTGGTCTCCAGCACCAGGCCTGACTCTTCCACCACCATCAGTGCCAGCGGCACATGAGAGAACAGCGTGACAAACCGCTCGGATGCACCTTCGGCAGCGGCCTGGCTGAAACGCAAGGCCCTGTTTTGAATCTCCAGCTCGGCTTGGTATTGCCGCAGGTTACCAACCAGGCGCTCCGCAGCAGCCTTGTCTGGTAGTGTGGGCAGCTGCCTGCCTGGGCCGCCAAGTCGCTTTTTGTGCTGGGTGTGCGGCACCATGCAGTGGCGCGACAACGGCCGGGTCATGCGGGCGAGGCCGTGTGATATCGAGATCTAGCGTGGTGCGTTTTTGGCCTTGCCGCGCACGGGTATGACGGTGGTGACCGTTGGGCGCACCGCATCGGCTGACACCGGTTTGGGTGGCGCGGTGTCTTTTTTTGGTTTTTTGACCATCTTGGCGCTTTGCTGACCTTTTGCCATGGTATTTCTCCTGAGTTAAAAAAAGGGGTGCGTCGACATGACGCGTTGAGTCTTGATTATCTGCGCGTGACGGACGTGCCGGGGTCGAAGTCTGCCACTTTAAGTGGGCTGCGCGCCGCAATGTAGCTGCGCAAGACATCGGCATCGACAAAGCCGGTATTGACAAAGCTGGGATGCCCGGTGAGCTTGGGATAACCGTCGCCGCCGGCGGCTTGAAAGTTGTTGACCGCCACCCGGTAAGTCTTGGCCATGTCCAGCGGTTTGCCGTTGATGCGTGCGCTGGCGGCCATGCCGGACACCAGTTCCAGCTCAATACCGGCAAACTGCGGGAACCCGCCCGAGACAGTCGAGATTTTTGCCACCGCGTTGAGGTATTGCGTCAATTCACTGCCGGTCAAATCGGCAGTACACACGGTGTTGCCAAAGGGCTGGACCTTGAGCACATCCTTGTAGGTGATGGCCCCGGCGGCGATCGAGTCCCGCACGCCGCCTGAATTGAGCACGGCCAGGTCAGCTTTGGTTCTGGTCATCATGGCCTGGCCAATTAACACCCCCAGGTTGGTGGGCTTGGTGCGCACCACGGCGCGGTCACCTTCGAGCTTGCCGTCACTGCTGCCAATCTGAATGTTCAGCTTGTCCTGACCGAATTTTTGGTACGGTGACAGCATGGCCAGCATGTCCTTGTCTTCGGCAATGGCCTCGGTGTGGTTCACCAGGGTGG
>JBIJDQ010000340.1:0-3567 GCA_044344025.1 Rhodoferax sp. | reverse complement strand
GCGCCCTGGCGGTGTTGCTGATGGTGGCGGACCGGCGCTTTCAGGTCACCCAGCCATTGCGTTCTGTGGTGGCGACTGCCTTGTACCCGCTTCAGTGGGTGGCCTTGCGCCCGGTCATCTGGG
This sequence comes from Rhodoferax sp., assembly GCA_044344025.1. Lineage (GTDB taxonomy): Bacteria > Pseudomonadota > Gammaproteobacteria > Burkholderiales > Burkholderiaceae_C > Rhodoferax. The sequence goes on along the minus strand of JBIJDQ010000340.1, from coordinate 3,444 downwards.
CCCAGGGCGGTGGGCAATACTTTCAGGCGCTGGGCAGTTCCCAAAGCAAAGAGGCTGCAGCCCAGTACCAACTTGGCTTGCAGTCCCAACGTGCCCTGCAGGTTGAGCAACTCACCCTGGAAAATACACGCTTGCGGGCCCTACTGGAGATGCGCGAGCGTCTGAACACGCCGGCGCTGGCCGCTCAGGTGCTGTACGACGCCGCCGACCCCTACACCCGCAAAGTGATCATTGACAAGGGCTCACTGGCCGCCGTGCAGCCTGGCGCACCGGTACTTGATGAGGCCGGTATTTTGGGCCAGGTCACCCGGGTCTACCCACTGGTCAGCGAAGTGACGCTGGTCACCGACCGCAACCAGGCCATTCCCGTGCTGAGTGTGCGCACCGGTGCCCGTGCACTGGCCTTTGGCGATGCCACCTCGCGCAGCGGCACCCTGGAGTTGCGCTTCATGGATGCGAATGTGGACATGGTTGCTGGCGACCTGCTCACCACCAGCGGCGTTGACGGTGTCTACCCACCAGGCCTGCCGGTGGCCAAGGTGCTCAAGATCGAGCGGCGGGCCGACTCGGCGTTTGCCCGCATCACCTGCATACCAGTAGCAGGTGTGGCGGCCAGCCTGCATGTGCTGGTGCTGCAACCGCTGGCCGGGCAGATTTTGACCCGCCCCGAGCCCGCCGTTGCCGCTGTGCCAAAAAAGGGAGCCAAACCATGATCATGCCGCGTGGCCAGCAGCTGCTGTTGCCCGCCCGCCCACTGTTCATCTGGAGCAGCCTGCTGCTGGCCCTGGCCATCAACATGGGGGTCAACATGGGGCTGACAGGGCGCGCGCCGTGGGTGCCTGATGTGCTGGCACTGGTGCTGTTGTTCTGGAGCATTCACCAACCCTTGCGCATTGGCGTTGGCACAGCGTTCATGCTGGGCCTGGCCATGGATGTGCACCAGAGCGCCTTGCTGGGCCAGCACGCGCTGGCCTACACCGTATTGAGCTACCTGGCCATTGGCATACACCGTCGCCTGCTGTGGTTTAGCGTGCCGTCCCAGGCTGCGCAAGTGCTCCCGCTGCTGGTGGCCGCGCACGCGCTGGCCTTGTTGGTTCGCCTGCTCTCGGGTGGTGACTTTCCTGGATGGTCGATGGTGCTGGCACCGGCCCTGGAGGCTGTGTTGTGGCCCGTGGTGAGTGTGCTGCTGCTGCTGCCCCAGAGGCGTGCCCCCGACCCCGATGCCAACCGCCCCCTGTGAACCACAGCGCTGCTGACAACCGCTCGCCATGACTGCCATTCGGAACGTTCAACTGGAGCTGGCGCGCTTTCGTGTGCGCGTGCTGGTGGCCAGCATCGTGGTGCTGCTGTGTTTTGGACTGGTGGCCGCGCGGCTGGTTTACCTGCAGGTGCTGCGCCATGACGACTTGCTGGCCCAGGCTGAAAATAACCGCACCGCAATCATGCCCATCGTGCCCAACCGGGGACTGATTCTGGACCGCAATGGCATTGTGCTGGCCAGCAACTACTCGGCCTACACGCTGGAGATTACCCCCTCCAAGGTGCCTGACCTGGAGCAAACCATTGACGCGCTGGCGCAGGTGCTCGACATCACCCCGCGTGACCGCAGGCGCTTCAAGAAGCTGCGCGAAGAAGGCAAAAGTTTTGAGTCGCTGCCCCTGCGCAGCCGCCTCACCGATGCGGAGGTGGCGCGCTTTGCGGCACAGCGCTACCGCTTTCCTGGCGTGGACATCAAGGCCCGGTTGTTTCGCAACTACCCCTACGGGGAGCTGGCCAGCCATGTGATTGGCTACATCGGGCGCATCAACCGGGTTGAGAAAGAAAAACTCGATGAATCCGACGACTCGGCCAATTACCGGGGCACCGAATACATTGGCAAGCTTGGGGTTGAGCAAAGTTTCGAGGCCCAGTTGCACGGCACCACCGGGGTGGACTCCATGGAAACCTCTGCGGGTGGGCGGGCCACCCGCCGCCTGGCCAGCCAGCCCTCCACCCCTGGCGACACCGTCAAGCTGGCCATTGACATCAAGCTGCAAAAACTCATTGAAGACATGTTTGGCGAGCGCCGGGGTGCACTGGTGGCGCTGGACCCCAAAACCGGTGAGGTGCTGGCCTTTGTCAGCAAACCAACGTTTGACCCCAACCTGTTTGTTGAAGGCATTGACCAGGAAAACTGGCAACTGCTCAACGAGTCCATGGACAAACCGTTGCTCAACCGCGCCCTGCGTGGCACCTATCCGCCGGGCTCGACCTACAAACCGTTCATGGCACTGGCAGCGCTGACCACGGGCAAACGCAGCGCCAGCACACTCATCAACGACCCCCTGTTCTTCATGTTTGGCGGGCGCCGTTTTGGCAGCCCGGAAAACGAGAAAGGCGGTGTCATGGACATGCACCGCTCCATTGTGGAGTCCAGCAACGTGTATTACTACTCCCTGGCCAACGAGCTTGGTGTGGAAGTCATGCACGACTTTATGAAACCCCTGGGCTTTGGCCAGATCACCGGCATTGATGTTCAGGGCGAGGTACGCGGTGTGCTGCCCAACGCAGAGTGGAAGCGCAACTACTTCAAGCAACCCGAACACCAAAAATGGTATGCCGGGGAAACCATCTCGCTGGGCATTGGGCAGGGCTACAACAGCTTCACCATGCTGCAACTGGCGCAGGCCACCGCCATCGTGGCCAACAGCGGCATCAAGCACAAGCCGCAGTTGGTCATCGCCACCCAGAACACCAGCACCCAGGCCAGCGCACCGGTTGCCCCCGCCCCCGCCGAAGACCTGGGCTACAAAGCGGAACACATTGAGGTGATTCGCCGCGCCATGGTGGGCGTCACCCAGCAAGGTACCTCAACGCGGGTGTTTGCCGGGGCCAGTTACTTAAGCGGTGGAAAAACCGGCACGGCGCAAGCCGTGTCCCTGGGAAAAAACGAAAAATACAGCGCCACCAAAACAGAAGAACGCAAGCGTGACCACTCGCTCTACATCGCCTTTGCCCCGGCCGAGAACCCCAGCATTGCGCTCGCGGTGGTGGTAGAAAACGCCGGATTTGGCTCGACATCAGCCGCGCCCATTGCCCGGCGGGCGTTTGACTACTGGCTGCTGGGCCAATACCCCAACGAGGAAGACCTGGCACTGGTCAGCCGTGGCCAAGCCACTGCACCGGTGGGCAAACCCCTGATCGCCAGCGAGGTGCCCTGGCCGCGCGGTGCAGCGGTGGCCGCAAGCCCGGTGGCATCCGCGTCTGCGAGCGCACCGCAACCGGCAAGCTCTGGCGCATCAGCACCCTCACCAACACCCGCATCGGCCCCCATCAAGCCCGCGCCACCTGCCAGTGCGGCCTCACGCTGACTGAGGTGCATCAGCGCATGAATGCGTCATAACTGGTTTTAAGAATCAGCGCGGTGACCACCAGCAAAAACACGCCGCGCACAAAACCCGTGCC
>JBIJDQ010000339.1:0-3578 GCA_044344025.1 Rhodoferax sp. | reverse complement strand
ATACAGGCCGCCCTGTGCGCTCGGCCCAAGATCGATATCGAGCTCACGCAATCCGGTATTTCTATGCAGGCAGGCATATCGGTAAAGCGACTGAGGCAGCACCATGGCGCCCATGCCCGCTTCGCAAGCACTGAGCTGCACCAGAAAATCGTCTGATGTAAACACCGGTTGAAAGTCAGGTATCAGCGCGTGAAGCTCTTGGTTGATGCGCAGGTCGTGATAAGGGGCGGCCCAGCATATCCAGCGCAAATCTGCGAGTTTGGGGTGCGCAGGAATTTGCTTGGCATAGCTAACTGCCGCATACACGCGCATGGGGGTGCTCATCTCTTGCACACATACTAGGTCGGCGTCAGTGGGGCGTTGTGTGCGCAATGCCACATCGGCTTCACCGCGCCCCAGGTTCAGCAGCTCGATACTTGATAGCACTTCCAGAAAAATGTGCGGATGCTGCTGGCGGATCCTGGCGGCCACCGGCACCAGCACCTCGCGTGCAATGCCCGGCGGCGCAGCCACGCGCACGGTGCCTTGGGGCAAGTAGGTCTGCTTTTGAACCTGCAATTCGGCTTCATTGGCCCACTCGGCCATGCTTTGTGCGGCGGGCAGCAACTTGGAGCCGGCGGCTGTCAGCACCGTGCCCAGGCTCTTGCGTTCAAACAGCGTCTCGCCAATCGCCTCCTCTAGCTCGGCAATGCGCCGGCTCAATGTGGGTTGCCCCAGCTTTAGGACACGCGCAGCCGCGCTCAGGCTGCCCTGCTCATGCACTGCCACAAATAGCTTCAAATCGTCCCAGCGCAGCTTCATGCTGATCTCCTTGGTAATTCGCGATCCATTCAAAAACGGATGACTAAATCCATATTTAGCCAATTTTCATCGGTAATTGAATGTGAAACCATTACGGAAATCTTTTGGAGCCTCGCATATGAAAAACCGTGCCACCCCGCTTATTTTGTTGTGCCTGTCACTAGCTTTGTCGGGCTGCACGCTCACCAGCCATCCGCTTGACGGCCAACGTGCGCCCGGCAAGGCCAGCAGCAGTGCCGAAATGGAGCGCCAACTCAGTCAGCCGGGCATTGTCCAGTTGGAAACAGTCAACAGTGCGGATTGGGCAGTTGCGCTCAGCGGCGGGCTGAACCTGAAAAGCCCCGAGGCGATCAAGGCCGGGCTGCAAGACCGCGACGAGCCAATACAGATCTACGCTTATGTGCTAAAGCACCCCACGCGGGGTAACTTCATTGTGGACACCGGTGTTTCCCGAAAAGTGCTTGCGCAGCCCAGCGAATATGGATTGAACTGGCTACTGCAATATGTTTTGCACCTGGACAAGCTGCGCATAAATAAAAGCACCTCGGAAATGCTTGCCCCGGTCAACGGCAAGCTCGCTGGGGTCATGATGACGCACCTCCATTTGGACCACATTATGGGGATGCCGGACATCGCCAATGATGTTCCACTTTACGTTGGTGCCACGGAAACCCAAGAGTCGACCTTCAACAATTTCTTTGTGCGCGGCGCGACCGATACCCTCCTCAAAGGCAAGCGTGCCTTGCAGGAGTGGCGCTTTCAGCCTGATCCGCAAAACCAGTTTGAGGGCATTGTTGACGTTTTTGAAGACGGCTCCGTCTTTGCCATCCAGGTGCCTGGCCACACCGCAGGCAGTACGGCCTACCTAATCCGCACCACCAGCGGACCTGTTTTGTTGACGGGCGACGCCTGCATCACACGCTGGGGCTGGGAGCACACCGTGGAGCCGGGTGACTTCACCAGCGACCACGAACGCAACCTCAAGAGTCTGAAAAATATGAAAGCCCTGGTAGCCCGCCATCCGGAAATCGAGGTGCGGTTGGGGCATCAGCATTAGCCGACATCGTCCAGGCAGCCGCGCCAACGCATGGAGGCAAAAGCGCCGCACTAGACTCAGAATTTGAGCCCCTGTATGTCCCTGGAGGCCGCGATTTTTCCCTTGCCGAACCCGGTGCGGTACTTGTCCAGCCTTTGGAGGTCATAAACGTAATTGACCATCATCGCAAATGATTGCTTGACGCCTTTGGCGGAGGGGTCGCCGCCCCAGTTGAGTCGCTCAATGCGGGCGCCGTTGCCAAGTTGAAAACGCGTCACCGGATCGGCCGATTTGCCAACGACCTGCGCAGACGTCAGTTTTGGGCTGCGCATTCCATCAATCACCGCCCCAAATCTTTCGCGCTCACTCCCGCAATACCCCAGTTTTCCTTGGGCACGTCCTGAATCCACACGCGCACGTTGGCAATGGGCGCGCCGGTGGCTTCGACCAGGGCGGCGCTGACTTTTTCGATCACGGCGCGTTTTTGCTCTTCCGTGCGACCTTCAAGCATGTAAATTTGTGCGAATGGCATGGGGGTTTCCTTTTGTGAAACAGACGCAGTGGAGACCTTATTCGGCCCTGATGTCAAGCTTGCGGATCAGGTCACCCCAGCGCACGTTTTCGGCGCGGATGAAGTCCTTGAATTGCTGTGGCGTTGTGACGCGGATATCGGCCGAGATCGCATCAAACGCATTGATAGCCTGCTGCGTCGTCGCGCCATCACTCCAGGCTGCGTGGAGTTTGTCCACAATGGACCGGGACAGTCCGGCCGGCCCGACCAAACCGAACCAGGTTTCGACCTCGAAGCCCGGATAGCCCGACTCGGCGATGGTCGGTACGTCCGGCAGCGCCCTGTTGCGCTTGGTCGATGTGACTGCAAGTGCCTTGAGCTTTCCTGCCCTGATGTGCTGCAACGTGGTGGCCAGCGAGCTTTCCATGCTCATCAGAACCACGCCCGAGAGAAGATCTGGAACGATCTGACTGGAGCCCTTATATGGCACGTTGGTGAGCTTGATGCCTGCCGTGGATTGCAGAAGTTCCGCCGCCAGGTGGTTGCTGGTGCCTATGCCTGACGTCGCATAGCTCAGCTTGCCAGGATTGGCCTTGGCATAGACAACCAGACTCTTTAGATCCGCGAAAGGTGCGGTCGGATTGATCACGATGACGCAGGGCGAAGTGCCGACTAGAGAGATGGGCGTGAAGTCCTTTTCCACCGAGTACGGAACTTTGGCATACAGATGCGGACCAATCGCCAGACTGCTGATGGCCGATAGTCCCACGGTATACCCATCCGGTGCGGCCTTGGCCATGGCGTCCGTGCCAATATTGCCACCCGCCCCCGCCTTGTTTTCGACCACAAACTGTTGGCCGAGCTTGTCACCCATGGCCTTGGCCGCAGTGCGGCCCATTACATCGGTGGGGCCTCCCGGCGGGAAGGGCACGATGAGCCTGACAGGCTTGGTCGGCCAGGTGTCCTGAGCCCAGACGACTGTAGGGGCAAGGCTGGCCAATACGCTGGCGGCTGCGAATTGCCGTCGTTTCATAAATTTCTCCAGCAAAAAATGACCATCAGACAAATCGAATACTGGTACTGCCCATACCTTGCACGCGCAGGGTGACGTTGTCACCGGCCTGCACCGCCACGGCTTCAGTGATGCCGCCCGACAAAATAAGGCTGCCCGCCGGAATGCACTGGCCGCGCTCGGCCAGGTGATTCGCCAGCATGGCGATGGCGGCGGCG
>JBIJDQ010000529.1:0-2805 GCA_044344025.1 Rhodoferax sp. | reverse complement strand
GACGTTGTCACAGGCTTTGACGGACGTTGTGCCGTTGACCACGTCAAAACGGACCGTCACGTCTTGTGACGCTGTGCCGGTCGTCAACTTGTGGGCCAACACAGCGCGCACAGTGTTGGCGTCTTCCACTCCCACAACGGGAACCGTTGAGGGGGCCGACGCGCCAACTGCAGGGGCTGCGGCGACCACCGACTGTTTGGCCATGGTCAGCAAAATGCCTTGCAGGTCTTTCTTTTGAGCCGACGTACCGCCTCCAATGGCATCTGCGTTGTTCTTCAGACTCTGCGTGATCATTTGTGCACGAATATGGGCGTCACCGTTGGGTGTGGCGATGTAGTCCGCCAAGGGGTCAGAGCTGATGCCCAGCGCAGTTTTTACATTGGCCGCAGCTGATGCCGCACTGAGAGCCGGTGTGGCTTGCAGCTCTTGGTGCACCAAAGAACTCAAAGGTGTGACGGTGGTGTTGCCTTTGGGGGCGGTCAACACAAAGGCTTTGCCAACGGTCGTGCCTGCAAAGTCAGAGTCTGTGGCCGAGGCGGGCACTTCTGCCACGATTGGGTACTTGCTGTCATCACCGGCGGTGATGCCGGTGATGGTGTACTTGCCTCCAGCGATGGTGGTGTCAAAGGGCTCACCGGCATCACACACGGTGTTTTCGTTTTTGTCCAGGCAGACCTTGGCACCGGTGAGGTAGCCATCGGCCACCACGCCCGCTAAAGAAACCGTGGCTGCGGGTGTGTTGCCGCCACCACCACCGCCACAAGCGGTCAGCACCGCAACTGCAAGCAGGCTCATCGCCAGGCTAGGTTTGAAAAAATGTGTCATGTGAAATATCCAGTTAAAAATTTGAAAGAAAAAGTCGTTCAGTTCGAATCTCAATGCGAATGCGTGGCCGCCACGTCACGCGGTGTCTGCACCCAAACCTTCACGGTCTGGGTGCCTGCACGCTCAAAATTCAGGGTCAAGTCAAAGCGGTCGCCATCTTTGAGTGGCTTTTTGAGGTCAATCAATGACAGCTGGTAGGCGCCGGTGTGGCGCAACCTGGTCTCGCTTTTTGGTGGTAGTTCAATGCGTTCAACCTCAGTGCCGTGCAGGCCGTTGGCATCTGGCGTGAGGCGGTGCAGCTTGACCTGTGCGGCCACCGGCGTGCTGGCGCTAAGCAAGCGCTCAGCCTGTGCGCCGGTGTTTTTGATGCCGCGCAAATAGGCTTTGCCATGTGACTCGCCCACGGCGCTGGGCACCGCGTAGGGGTGGTCAAGCTGCAAATCACCTGTGCCTACACCATGCGCGTGGCCGTCCATGGACGTGCACAGCAGCGCTGCACAGGCCGCTTGGGCGGCCCGGTTGAGAAAAGAAGGCATTTTGTCTCCTGAATTGAATCAAATCACCCTGTAGCGCTTGTCGCAGCTACTTAAGGCGCTATAAATTTGATAAATCAGAAGAAGGCGGGCGGCCCGCGTGGTGGGGGCGTGTGGGCGTAAAAAACAGGGAAATAATGCGCCTGCGGGGGCAGTGGGGCAGCTGACGCTTGCGCCAGGGCAAGCGGCGGCTGCCAAGCCTGCGGAGGGGGCGCGATCCGGTCTGCAAACAGCAGGCAAAACGGGCAGTGGTCCAGCACTTCAGCAGGCCGTGGGCCGTCGGGCTGCAGGGTCAACGCGCCAAGGCGGCTGCTGGCCTGTGCGTCTTCAAGCGGGGCGCTGCCTGCCCGCTCGGTCAAGTCGGGCAGCGCCATCCAGCGCGGGCCGTTGGTGGTGCAAACCTCAATCAGCCCGGTGTTGCCACCACGCGCCCAGGTCAGCCCGTGTGACACCGTGGGGGCCAGCGCACCCAGCAGCGCCATACACAGCGCCCAGGGGCGGTGCAGTCTGGACATCAAGCGTGCTTGGCGGCTGAACATCAGGCTTGCAGGTGGGTGCGCAATCGGGCCGTTTTGGGATCTGTCTTAAGGCTTGGCGGCTGGTTTGCCCGCAGGCATGCCGTGCATGGAATGGTCCATGGCGGCGGGTTTGGTCATGCCACCCGGGGCGGTCATGGCCACTGGCATTTTTAACTCGACCTTGCTCTCCACACCCTTGGCATCCTTGAAGATCAAGGTGATCGGCACGGTGCTGTCTTTCATCAGGGGCTCTTTCAAGTCCATCAGCATCACGTGGTAACCGCCGGGCTTGAGTTCGACTGCTTTGCCTGCGGGCAAGTCCAGACCGCCTTTGACCTCGGCCATTTTCATCACACCGGCGTCCATCTTCATCTCATGCACTTGGCCCACGCCAGCCGCTGGGGACGTGACACCCACCAGTTTGCTGCCTTCTTTGGCGGTGAGGGTCATGAAGGCGCCGGTGGCCATCTGGCCTTTGACGGTGGCGCGGGCCCAGGCGTTTTGCACCTCAACGGCTTGGCCAGCGGCCAAAGCGCTCAGGGTGGTGGCAGACAGGGCCAATGCGGTCATCAGGTGGGTGAGTTTCATGGATTTTCCTTTGAACGGTAAAAAAGAAGCAGGTTGACAGAGATTTTTAAGAGAAATAGGCTTATGGTGCCCGTTTGGTATGCGCTGAAAGCTATAAAAGTTATAGCAAAAAAAGGTTGCACACAAGCGCGTTGTGGCGGGGCCAGTCACCGCAGTCGTTCAACCAGAAAAATACAAGAAATTAGCCTCTGGCGCTTATGCAGCATGCACGGGAAGCTCTGAAAATCAGAGCGATCAGGCTGCTGGGGGGGCTCGCGCGGGCGGTGGAGCAGCAGTTAGTGCCGCCAAGACGGCAGCCGGAATACTTTGCAGCACATGGCCCAAGGGCTGTGGCGGTGTCA
>JBIJDQ010000336.1:0-3579 GCA_044344025.1 Rhodoferax sp. | reverse complement strand
GTGCAAACCGGCACGGCCGCCAGTGCGCAAGCGGTCAGCGCGGCAGCGGGTGCCCGACCTTTGGCACAACTGGCCTGGCAGTTTGCGCAACGATAATTAAATTTAATAGCAACAAACGCTTATCCATCAAGCACTAAAAGCCTGATTCTTTGTCTTTACCCCCCCCAACGCCATCACAAGCACTGCGAGACCGCCATGGACTTCGACTACTCACCCAAAACCAAAGAATTGCAAGCCAAGCTGCTGCAGTTCATGGACGAGCACATTTACCCCAATGAGGGTGCGCACCATGCCGAAGTTGAGGCCAACACCTCGGCAGGCAAGCGCTGGACCCCACTGCAAACCATTGAAGCGCTAAAGCTCAAAGCCAAGGCTGAAGGGTTATGGAACCTGTTTTTACCCGTCGACAGCGCCCAGGCGGCTGGGTTTGATGGCGCGGGCCTGACCAACCAAGAGTACGCGCCACTGGCGGAAATCATGGGCCGGGTAACGTGGTGCAGTGAAGTATTCAACTGCTCGGCACCCGATACCGGCAACATGGAAACCATCGCTCGCTACGGCTCAGATGCCCACAAGTCGCGGTGGCTTGGGCCAATGTTAGAGGGAAAAATTCGCTCGGCGTTTTCCATGACAGAGCCCGACGTGGCCTCCAGTGATGCGACCAACATTGAGACACTGATCGAGCGCGTTGGTGATGATTACCTGATCAATGGGCGCAAGTGGTGGATCAGCGGCGCGGGTGACCCGCGCTGTGCGGTTCACATCGTGATGGGCAAAACCGATCCAATGGCTTCGCGTCACACCCAGCAGAGCATGGTTCTGGTGCCGTCAGATGCGCCGGGTGTCACCGTGCTAAGGGCATTGAATGTGATGGGTTATGACGATGCACCCCACGGGCATATGGAGATTTCTTACAAAAACGTCCGTGTCCCCGTCAGTAATATTCTTTTGGGTGAAGGAAGGGGCTTCGAGATCGCCCAAGGCCGCCTTGGCCCTGGACGAATTCACCATTGCATGCGACTGATTGGATTAGCCGAACGCGCCCTGGAACTGATGTGTAAACGCACCTCGAACCGGGTCGCTTTTGGCAAGCCCATTGCGGCGCAAACAGTCACCCAGGAGCGCATTGCAGAGGCCCGTTGCAAAATTGACATGGCTCGACTGCTGACGCTCAAAGCCGCCTGGATGATGGACGTGGCAGGTAACAAATTTGCCAAGAACGAAATCGCCATGATTAAAGTAGTCGCTCCCAGCATGGCTTGTCAAGTGATCGACTGGGCCATGCAGGCCTTTGGCGGGGCTGGCATGTGTGATGACTTTCCGCTGGCCTACGCCTATGCCTGTGCCCGGACACTGCGGTTTGCAGATGGTCCGGATGAGGTGCACCGCAATGCCATTGCAAAACTGGAGCTGCGCAAATACGCCGTGGTGCAGACACCGGTCGAGATGCCAATCACACGAGGTTGCTGAGTTTTTTCGCGCCAGAAAACGCAATGACGGGTCTCACTGGACGGACGACCGTCTTGCGAGTTTTACCGCTCAACCGATAAAGGTCAAACGCGTGTTTGAGGCAATCCTGACCACAATTCGTTGAGGTCGGGGAAATTCCATTTAGCTGGATCTTCGCGCTGATGGATTTTTTCAAGGCTGTCTGGGCGGGACAGGTCAACCACGTAAGGCGTGATGCGCAGGCCTGACTTGGTGGAGTAAAACACTTTGACCAAGGGCATCGTTAGTGATTTGACCGACTGTTCAATAACCACCCCGATGCGCCCGGAGCCCAAACGCACAAGAGAGCCAACCGGATAAATGCCAATGCTTTTGACAAACGCCTGAAACACCCGTGGGTCAAAGTGCCCAACCCACTCCGCCATTTTCCGCAATGACTCTGCGGGGTCCCAGCCGGACTTGTAGGGGCGGTTAGAGGTGACGGCATCATAGACATCACACACCGCACCCATTTTGGCGTAGAGGCTGATCTGGTCACCCTTTAGCCCTTTCGGATAACCCGAACCATCCATTTTTTCATGGTGATTCAACACCACATCCAAGGCAACCGGGTCAACATCTCGACTGGCTTTGAGCATGTTAAACCCCTCACGCGGATGAGTTTTAATCACCAAAAATTCAGCTTCCGTCAGTTTTCCTGGCTTATTAAGCACTTCCAACGGCATGGCTACCTTGCCCAAGTCGTGAAGCAAACCTGCCATGCCGCATGAGCGCGTCGACGCATCATCAAGCCCCAGTTGCCTGGCCAAAGCAACCATCATGGCGCAGACCGCCACAGAATGCATGTAGGTGTAGTCGTCTGCAGTCTTCAGGCGCGCCAGGCTAATAATGGCCCCAGGGTTGCGAGAGATGGAGTCAGAAATATCCTCTACCAATTGCCGCGCGCCGCCGACATCCACCGTATTGCCCATGCGCACTTCTTCAAACATCGACACCACTGCTGCCTTGGATTCCAGGCAAATCAGTGTCGCACGTTCGATCTCTTTAACCGCACTTACCGGGGTTTTGTCACGGGGCTTCGGCGGTATGGCGGGTGCCATTGCTGCAATCATGGTCTGGGGTTCGATTGCAGGGGCTTCTGCGCTGGCAGCGACCTCATTCATCGCCACATCGAGTCCCTTACTGCTGTCTATCCAGACTTCGGTGACACGGCTGGCCAAAATCAATTCAATGTCTTTGGGGTCATCGAGAAAAAAACTGCTGCGCCAGAACGGGTGGTCCATCCAGGAGCCGCAAAACTCCTCTAGGTGCATGCCGATCCGCAGTTGATGAACGCTGATTCGCTTAAGCATGGTGGGTGACAACAAATTGCAAAGTGCTCACACCGGGCAAATAACTGTGAAAGTCAGCACAGAAAAAGCGTTGAACGAACAAGGATTCCGTTGCTCAAGGCCATGAACAGCTCACTAATGCAAGTGGCGCGGCTTGCGGCCACCACCGTGCCCCATACCACCACCGCCAGAACCCCGGGGGGGTTTGCCAAGCTGCAAGGAGTTGACCAAATCGTCAAAGCGCTGGCTAAACAGGTGGTCCACGGCCGCAACAACGCCGCCGAGCTCTGCGCCGTCAAAATGACGCTCCATCAGGCTGACCACGTCTTGCACCAACAAGTCGCGCTGAACTTGCATGATAGAAGCAGGGTCAGGCCCCACGAAGAGGATAACGAAGTCATCACGCGATTCGGCGTCAGAGACCTCTTCATCGTCTTCATCGTCAAACTCAGCATCATAAAAAGTGACCTCAATGGCGGCACCGGCCTGTGCGACTTCATTGAGGTTCATGCAGATCTCGTCAAGCACTTGCCGAAAATCATCGTCACCTTCAACCGTCCAGCACATCTGAAGCAGATGCTCTTCCGCTTGAAACTGAATGCCAGGCTCATCTTCATAAAAGCTGCCCGAAGCATCAGCGAGTGAGCGCGCGCCTGAGTATTTCCAGAGCGGCTTCAGCGCGTCCTGCAAATGCGCCATAGTTACGTCGTCACGCAAAGTCACTTGACCATGCACATGAATTTCGAGAGGAGCGTTATAGCGAGCCATGGGGTATGAGTTTAGTGGCGGGACCGGAACC
>JBIJDQ010000337.1:0-3579 GCA_044344025.1 Rhodoferax sp. | reverse complement strand
ACCGCATCGTCCAGAATCGCAGGAAATGGTCCGGCCAGGTCCCAGGTTTGAAAGAATGGGCCCCAGTCGATGTACTGTGCAATCTCGCTCAGGTCAAAGTTCTTGAAGACCCGCCGCCCAATGAACTTGGGGCGGGTGGGTTGGTACGTGGCCCAGTCAATCGGTGTCTTGTTGGCGCGGGCCTTGGCCAAGGGCCAAAGCGGTGTTTGTTTTTTGTTGGCGTGTTGCTGGCGCACGCGCTCGTAATCGCTGTTGAGCTCGGCCACAAACGCGCCCACGCCCTCACCCAGCAGGCTTTGCGCCACACCCACGCTGCGCGACGCATCGGGCACGTAGACCACCGGGCCTTCGTAATGTGGCGAAATTTTCACCGCCGTGTGCACCCGGCTGGTGGTGGCACCGCCAATCATCAAAGGCATTTTGCGCAGGCGGAAGTAGTCGTCCTTCTGCATCTCGGCCGCCACGTACTGCATTTCTTCCAGACTGGGTGTGATCAGGCCGCTCAGCCCAATAATGTCGGCACCCTCGGCCTTGGCACGGGCCAAAATCTCGTGGGCCGGCACCATCACCCCCATGTTGACCACGTCAAAGTTGTTGCACTGCAGCACCACGGTGACGATGTTTTTGCCAATGTCATGCACGTCACCCTTGACGGTGGCCATGATGATCTTGCCCTTGGTGGCCACATCGCGCCCGGCGGCCTCATCCAGCCGCTTTTCTTCTTCAATGTACGGAATTAAATGCGCCACGGCAGATTTCATCACCCGAGCGCTTTTGACCACCTGCGGCAAAAACATCTTGCCCTGGCCAAACAGGTCACCGACGATGCTCATGCCCGCCATCAGTGGGCCTTCAATCACGTGCAGCGGGCGGCCGCCCTTGGCCACGATCTGCTGGTAAGCCTCTTCGGTATCGGTCACGATGAAATCGGTGATGCCATGCACCATGGCATGGCTGAGGCGTTGTTCAACGGTTACCGGGTGGTCTGGCGTGCCGCGCCATTCGAGCTTTTTGCTCTCGTCCTTGGCACCACTTCTGGCGCTGTCGGCAATCTCGACCAGGCGCTCACCGGCATCCGGGCGACGGTTCAACACCACGTCTTCGACCCGCTCACGCAGTTCGGGCGCCAGGTCGTCATAGACCCCGACCATGCCCGCGTTGACAATGCCCATGTCCATGCCAGCCTTGATGGCGTGGTACAGAAACACGGTGTGAATGGCTTCCCGCACCGGGTCATTGCCCCGGAATGAAAAGCTCACGTTGCTTACCCCTCCGCTCACCTTGGCACCGGGCAGGTTCTGCTTGATCCAGCGCGTGGCGTTGATGAAATCGACCGCGTAGTTGTTGTGCTCTTCAATGCCGGTGGCGATGGCGAAGATGTTCGGGTCAAAAATGATGTCTTCCGGCGGAAACCCCACCTCGTCCACCAAGATGCGATAAGCGCGTTCACAAATCTGGATCTTGCGCTCATAGGTGTCGGCCTGACCCAACTCGTCAAACGCCATGACCACAGCCGCAGCGCCATAACGGCGCAGCAGCTTGGCCTGGTGCTTGAAGGCATCGATACCTTCTTTCATGCTGATTGAGTTGACCACCGGCTTGCCCTGCACGCAGCGCAGGCCAGCTTCAATCACGCTCCATTTGCTTGAATCAATCATCACCGGGACGCGCGAGATGTCGGGCTCGGAGGCGATCAGATTAAGAAAGCGCACCATGGCCGCCTGGCTGTCGAGCATGGCCTCGTCCATGTTGATGTCGATGATCTGCGCGCCGTTTTCTACTTGCTGGCGCGCCACGCTCAAAGCCTGGTCAAACTCACCGTTCAAGATCATTCGGGCAAAGGCTTTGGAGCCGGTCACGTTGGTGCGCTCGCCAATGTTGACGAAAGAAGCGATTGGAGACAACCCTTCAGCGCTGTCCCCGGCGGATTGCAAAGGGGCGGCATCGGCAGCTGCCAAAACACCAATGCTCAACGGCTCAAGGCCGGACAACTTCATGGGGGGAACCATCATTTCAGACATGCAACTCACCTGTAAACGTCAAACAATCAGGTGAGCGTCGTTGAAAATATCCAAGCCTGACAGGCTGTGTGACCTGCTGCAACGCTCCTTGGAGACTGCGGATTTTAAATGTTTTGCGCGGTTGCCGGTTTGCCTAGTGCCGAGTTCCTTGGCTTGCGCGTTTTCATCTGATAAAAAGTAGATTTACCATAAGGTTACAGACAGAGAGTCGGACTATAGTGTTGCGGCAGATCAATCCACCAAAAGCAACGAGGACCACCATGACAAAGTCGAAAATTATTTACACCCTCACCGACGAGGCTCCTTTACTGGCAACCTGTGCCTTCCTGCCGGTGATCCGCACGTTTGCGGCGCCTGCGGGCATTGATGTCGAAGAAAGTGACATCTCGGTCGCCGCCCGTATTCTGGGTACCTTCCCGGAATGCCTGACCGAAGCGCAGCGGGTGCCCGATACCCTGGCCGCCTTGGGTAAGCTGACGCTTCTGCCCGAAGCCAACATCATCAAGTTGCCCAACATTAGCGCCTCTCAGGGCCAACTGATCAGTGCCGTCAAGGAACTGCAGTCTAAGGGTTACGCCATCCCCGACTATCCCGAGGTCCCCAAGACCGAAGAAGAAAAGGCTATCCGCGCGCGCTACGCCCGCTGCATTGGCTCGGCGGTGAACCCAGTCCTGCGTGAAGGCAACTCGGACCGCCGCGCACCCCGCGCCGTCAAGGAATTTGCCCGTAAAAACCCGCACAGCATGGCCGAGTGGAGCCAGGCCTCCCGCTCGCATGTGTCGCACATGCACAGTGGCGATTTCTACCACGGCGAAAAGTCCATGACGCTGGACCGCGCCCGTGATGTCAAGATGGAGCTGATCACTACCAGTGGCAAGACCATCGTGCTCAAACCCCTTACCAAGCTGCTGGACCGCGAGGTGATTGACAGCATGTTCATGAGCAAAAAGGCGCTGTGTGATTTTTACGAGAAAGAGATTGAAGACGCACGGAAAACTGGCGTGATGTTTTCGCTGCACGTCAAGGCCACCATGATGAAGGTGTCGCACCCCATTGTGTTTGGTCACTGTGTCAAGATTTTCTACCGTGACGCTTTTGAGAAACACGGCAAGCTGTTTGAAGAAATTGGTGTGAACGTGAACAACGGCATGGCCAACCTGTACGAGAAGATCGCCAAGCTGCCCCAGAGCAAACAGGAAGAGATCAAGCGCGACCTGCACGCCTGCCACGAACATCGCCCCGAGTTGGCCATGGTGGACTCGGCCAAAGGCATCACCAACTTCCACTCGCCCAACGATGTGATTGTGGATGCCTCCATGCCGGCCATGATCCGCAACGGCGGCAAGATGTGGGATGCCAACGGTCGCCTGAAAGATGTCAAGGCAGTCATGCCCGAGTCGACCTTTGCACGGATCTACCAGGAAATCATCAACTTCTGCAAATGGCACGGCGCGTTCGATCCGAAAACCATGGGCACGGTGCCCAACGTGGGTCTGATGGCCCAGCAAGCCGAAGAATACGGATCACATGACAAGACCTTTGAGATTTCTGAGGACGG
>JBIJDQ010000338.1:0-3579 GCA_044344025.1 Rhodoferax sp. | reverse complement strand
AACGAGTCGGGCAACGTCTGATTCGTATCGGCTACCCTGCACAGAAGATTTGATTTCGGCACTCACAGTAAAGGCATCTAAATCGTTATTTTTTAATAGTACATCCAATTGGGCCGCTAACTTGATCACGCGATCAATATCGACCGTGTTAGCGTTACTTTCAGGTTCAGGGGTGTGGGCCCTGTCAAGCCCGCCAAGTACATGATCAAGATTGGTTTGAACGACCGCCAGCAGAGTGGCGATCTTTGACTCTACAGACTCGTTTTTGCAGGCTGTTTCGAGTTGCTCAGCAGCCCTGTTTAATTCAATCGCGCCGATGTTGCCTGCGGTTCCTCGCAGGGTGTGGGCCAGACGCACAGCGTTACCCCAATGCCCGGCACTATGTGCAGCTTCAAAATCGGATTTAAAGCTGCGATGCCCCATGCGGAATTTTTCCAGCATGCGTTGATACAACGCATCGTTGTCACCGCACACCGCAAGACCGGCAACGGTGTCAATACCATCCAGCGCGGAGGATGGCTTAGGCGTCTGTTCAGGCAGGCTGGATGCTGCTGGTGTCGAACCGATCTGGTCTGGACTTGTCAGGGGATGAATCCACTGCGCCATGGTGACATACATGCGTTCAACATTGAGTGGCTTGGCAATATAGTCATCCATTCCGACTTCGTGGATGCGGTCCAATTCATCGGCCATGGCATTGGCGGTCATGGCAATGATGGGGATTGCGTCATAAGCTGATTGGCTGCGTATAGCCATCGTAGCGGTGTAGCCATCCATGACCGGCATTTGGCAGTCCATCAATATTCCGTCAAACCGGCTGTCAACGGCAAGTTGCTCCAGTGCCAGTTGCCCGTTGTCGGCGACCACAACGTCGACCTGCGCACGGGCCAGCAAGTCAAGCACCAGCTCCTGGTTCATTTCGTTGTCTTCTACCAGCAAAACACGCGCGCCTGCGAGATGCCGTATGGCGATTGCTTTGGCATCCTGCGCGCTCACAGGTGCTGCATCATGGACCAGAACCTTGCCCATGGCATGCCCGATTGCCTGCATCAACGTGGCGTTGGTTACAGGCTTACTGACGATTCCACTGAGATTGACCCCCAAATCGCGAGCCCTGTCGAGTACGTCCTCCCGGCCAAAAGCAGTGACCATGATGATGGCGGGCGCAGTCGGACCACACGATTTTTGAATCTCACTTGCGCATTCAATGCCGTCCAGGATAGGCATGCGCCAGTCCATTAGAAGCAGATCAAAAGGCGTACCGCCACGCTGCGCCTCACAAACCATCTCCTGGGCCTGGTTTCCGTCAATGGCCGTGCTAACCAATATGCCGAGTGGTTGAACCATGCTAGCCATGATTTCGCGAGCCGCGCGGTTGTCGTCTACTACCAGTGCGCGCAGACCATGAAGGTCTTCCTTGCGCAATGCATGCGCTTGCGGTTGGCCCTTTGAAACGCCGAAGCGCGCATGAAAATGGAAAATTGATCCGTGGCCTACTTCAGATTCAACCCATATTTTCCCGTCCATCAACTCGACCAGCTCACGTGATATGGACAAGCCAAGTCCGGTGCCACCATATTTGCGGGTGGTAGAGCTATCCGCTTGCGAAAACGACTTGAACAACTTGTCGCACTGGGCAGGCGTCATACCAATTCCCGAGTCGCTGACCCAAAAATGCAATTCAATGCTTTCTTCATTCTTTGAAACCACCTCGCCGCGGTAAATAATCTCGCCACGCTCGGTAAATTTGATCGCATTTCCACCCAAATTGAGCAAAATTTGCCCCAGACGCAAGGGATCGCCGACCAGCATGGTGGGCACATCCTCGGCAAACTCAAACAGCAGCTCCAGGCCTTTGTCTTCTGCACGCATGCCAACAACACTGGCCAGATTTTCCAGGACGTCGTCCAATTGAAAGTCAATGGACTCCATGGTCAACTTCCCCGCCTCGATCTTGGAAAAATCCAGGATGTCATTCAGGATACCCATCAGATTTTCAGACGCCTTATTCACCTTCTCGATGTAATTCTTCTGGCGCGGATCCAGATGGGTCTGCAAGGCGAGATGAGACATGCCAATGATGGCGTTCATGGGGGTGCGAATTTCATGGCTCATGTTTGCCAGAAATTCGCTTTTGGATTTGGTAGCTGCCTCGGCAACCTCGCGCGCATCTTGCAAGGCAATGTTCTGTTTAGCCATTTGTGCCAGCACATTTTTTCGGTTCAACGCAAAAATAAAGGCTAGCAAAGAAAGGATGAGACTCAAGCCAAGAATGCTTGATGTTGAAAAAATCACCGCGTAGCGCGGGTCAAAGGCGACCGGATAGACGTATTGCTCTGCTGCACCAATCGCCACACCGATAACGATGGTGAAGGACACGATCGTCCAGATCAGGATGTTCCAGGAAAATTCAAAGAGCAATACACACACCACCGGAACCAGAATAAACCAGGGCAATACCGGGGAAGCAAAGCCACCGCTGTAGTAGCTGCAGCCGAAAATTGCGCCAATACAGGCCGCAATAAAGAGATGGGCGCACAGGGCATAACTACTGGTGAACCGGAACAGTGCAAGGATCACGCACAGCACCACAAAATTGCCCATCATGATTTTGATGCCAGGGTCGTATGAAATGGCAACAGAAATCAGTACATAGCCCAAAGCGAATACCGATGTAGTGAGAATCGTGAAAATCAGGAGGTTCGCCTTTTGCAGAGCGGTTTCGTCCGCCACCGGCGGTTTGATGGCGGCAGCAATGCGCTGAATGGGACCGGTGATAAACGAAATGTCCATGCAAACCATTGTGCCTCACTCAAGACGGGTGCTCCTGTTTTTTGCCCCCATTGGAATCCGCACCGACCATTCGAAATATCCAATATTATGCGGAGCTGAAATTGAACATTCTTACTAACCCTGGAGATCAACATATGACAGACTCATTGGCATACGATGTAATTATTGCGGGCGGCGGCCCTTCCGGTCTGTCCCTGGCCAGTGAACTCTCTGCCAACTGGCGTGTCCTGGTTCTGGAAAAGGGCGTAGCCGGCACGACCCAGCGTAGCTGGTTTGTGCCCCGCAGCGCGGTGGAGGGAAATCCGGCGTTGGATGGGTTCTACTACGGTGGTGTTACCCGGTTTTTGGCATCCACATTTTCGGGTGGCGAAGCCTGTTGGGATGCTCGTTTCGAGAAAAACACACCCTACCCTTACATCAAGGAAACCGAGTTGTTGCCGCACTGGGTAAAGATGGTGAACGACCGCCCAAATGGATCAAAAGTGTTGAGCCCGTGCAGCTACATGTCTCACCAGGTTGATAACAAGGGCGTTACCGTTGCCACCAGCGACGGGATGTTCCGGGGACGGATGTTGATTGATTGCACGGGCTACAACTCGCCCATCGCCAGACAATATGAAATCAGCCGCGAAGGTTATTACTGGTGGTCTGTATATGGAGCCATCGGGAAGCACCCTGGCGGGGTCAAAGGGATGCAGGTTGGTGACTACATGCTTTGGCAAACGTTTCGTGATACCAACCTCGACCCCGACACCTCGTTACAGGCAGGGCGTCCGGTATTTGAAT
>JBIJDQ010000334.1:0-3582 GCA_044344025.1 Rhodoferax sp. | reverse complement strand
GTGGACGGCGAAGATGCGCGCAAACGTGGCGCAGACGCCTATTTCATCAAGCCCTTCAGCCCCATGCAGGTGGTTACCTGGGTGCGGAGCCACGCAAAATGATTGCCGGAACTGACCCGCTTCGGGGCCAGTTGTTCCGTTATGCGAGGGACCTGCAAGACCTGATGGATCAGCAAAAGCTGTTGCGTGACCGTCACCAGAAAATGTTGCAGTTCATGGGTAACGGTGCGCTGAATGAACGGCTGCTACTCACTCTTTTGATGCGGGCCACTGACTTTCAATTGGTCACCGACGAAAAGGGCGAAATACTGCGCATGAGTCGCCCGCTGGCAGACATCTTGTGCCCTCCCGGCGAAACGCAGGGCGGTCGCAAGATTTATGGTGTCGCCGCAGGCGGCCAAGAACCCATGATTGATGCGGTGTTGGCGCAGCTAGCCAGCGACCATATGCCCTTTGCATTGCAGTCACGCAACCTCATTGTTCAAACCGCGCGCCAGCCTTCTGTAGCGCTTGCGTTTGATGTGCTTGCCTTGCGCAGTGGTCTGGCGGACGACACGGACGTCTATTGGTTGCTCTCAGAGGAGCCACTACTCAGCCTGAAAGACGGCACCGCGTTGTCAAAGATGAAGACCGACGACGACAAGCAGCCTGCCCTGTTGCTGACCGACGCCAGAGGCGTGGCACGCCAGCTCAACCGGACATTTACCGAGATCACCGGTTATGGCGCTGCGGAAGTTGTGGGGAACAACCCGCGCATGCTCAGTTCAGGTCTTCAGGGCGAAGGTTTTTACCAACGCTTTTGGAGTGAGTTGCTGGCAACCGGAGAATGGTCCGGCGAGTTATTCAACCGGCGCAAAAACGGTCAAATTTACTTCCAGTGGATGAATATTCGTGCGGTGCAGACGGCGCCTGGCAAAACCTCGTGTTACCTGGATGTCTTTGTCGAGCTGAAGGAGAAACTGGACCGACCCCATGCCCATGACGGCCCGCTGTTGCATGACCCGGTCACCGGCTTGGCGAACCACCGCATGTTTGAGAAGCACCTGAAACTGGCCATTGGCGAGGTGGAACGCAGCAACAAAGGGTTGGGTGTTTTTTACCTTGGCCTACCGCGCCTGTTGTCGATTTACGAAGAGCTGGGCCGGTATGCAGGCGAGCTGGTGGTCAAGGAGACTGCGCAACGCATCAAGTCCGCTGTGCGACCTGCAGATGTCGTTGCGCGTGTCAGTGATGACGAATTTGTCGTACTGCTTCCCAACATCGAGAGTGAGGAAGCTCTCAAAGGCATCTCCAATTTTGTAGGGTTGGCGCTCGACGCGCCTATCCATGTCGGCGTCACTGCAGTGGAATTGCAGGCAAACATGGGGGTATTGCGTTACCCCCACGACCGGGAAGACATTGAGTTGCTCTTGAGCATGCTCCATGACCGGCCTGTCCCTCTGGCGCCCGCCCATTCCACCTAACGGCAGGAGGTAAGCCAATGAATCACGATGCACTCGAAAGCCAGTTGTACCGTTATGCGCAGGACCTGCAGGAGCTGATCGAGCAGCAGGCCCAGATGCAGCAGCGCTACCGCATGGCGTTGCAGTCGATCGGGCGTGACGTTCCGGAGAGTGACCTGCTTACCGACATGCTGCTGAACGCCGCAACGTTGTACGTTGTTACCGATGCGCTCGGAGTGGTGCAACGTATCAGTGATGAGCTGGAATACGCTTTTGATGTGCCCCGCAGTGATTTGTGCGGACGGTTTATTGATCAGCTCGCAGCCCCGGAGTCGGTCGATGGTTTTCGCAATGTCATTTTGAAATTTTCCTGTGTGCAGGGGCTTGGCGGCATTGAGCAGCGTCGCTTCGCACTGGACCGGCTGGCACGCACGTCCGTGGCCGAGTACTTTGAAGTATTTGCCATGCAAGTGCAAAAAAGCACCGGGCTTGAAATTGTCTGGCTTATTTATCCGGCCGTTGCTGCCGGCAGCAGCGCCATCAGCATCCAAAAGGCACTCTTCAAATCAACGGATGGGGATTGTGGTCTGCTACTGACCGATCCCTTCGGAACGATCCATTTGGTTACACCCTCATTTACCCGTGTAACCGGCTATGCCGAGACTGATGTCGTTGGCAGGAATCCGCGCATTTTGGGCGCAGGCCGTCACGACAACGCATTTTTCCAGGAATTTTGGCTTACTCTTCTGGAGAACGGCTGCTGGAACGGCCAGCTGCTCAACCGCCGCCAGAATGGCAAAAGTTTTCTGGTCTGGCAATCGGTCAAGATGGTTGAAGACGAACGTGGCAATACGGTTTCGTACGTGGCTGCTTTGGCAGACCTGTCGCTGCGGGATTCTGCCGGCAAGCAATCACCGCATCTGGTCTACCACGACTCGCTCACAGGCCTACCTAACCGCAGACTTTTTGAAGAGCGCCTGACCCATGCAATGGCGCAGGCGCGTGTGGACGACAGTGCGCTGAATCTTGTTTTTCTGGATGTTGATGGGCTTCAGAGCATTGGCAGCGAATTCGGGCATACAGAGGAAGACCGCGTGCGACTGGCGTTGGGCGATAGGCTCAAGTCACTGGTGTCACCCGATGTTCGGGTGGCACAAATCGGTGAAGACGAGTTTGTCATGTTGCTTTGCAGTGCACAGTCGCCGGGCGAGGTAGAGGCGGTCGCCCGCACGGCACAGGATGCAATGAGTCAGCCCTATTGCATTGGACGCAAGCAGCGTCGGGTTTCGGTGCTTATTGGGTGCGTACGCTTTCCTCAAGATGGCAGCAACCTTGGTGCGCTACTGAAGCGCGCAAATTCCACGATGTACGGGCCTCTCAAGCACAGTCGTGCGGCCCGGGCCTGACTCATGAAACTTCCTTTGCCACTTCCGCGCTCGCGGCAGCATTTCCGAATGCTGGTTCTTGTCTGGAGTTGCACTATTTTGCTGGTGGGCGCAACCTGGGTCCACGTGCAGGCGCTGGTGCGCGAGAGCAGGGTGCAGGAGCTGGCGGCGGCAGAGCGTGACCTCGCCAACCTGACCCGTCTGAGCCAAGAGCATGTTGCCCGCACGTTGCGCAGTGCCGACCAGGTGATCCGTTTTGTGGAAGCGAGGTACCTGGCCGAGGGCGACCGCCTGAATCTTGCCCAATTGACTTCCAGCGGTGTCATTGATGCAGAAATATTCAATCAGGTCGGCATCATTGACGCCAAGGGCATTTACTCACTGGCAAATTTGCCGATCACAAACAAGCTTGACTTGTCGGACCGGGAGCACTTCAAGGTGCACCTCATGAGCGATTCAGTAGGCCTGTTTGTCTCCAAGCCGGTACTTGGGCGTGCCAGCGGCAAGTGGTCCATACAGCTCACCCGCAGAATCAGCCGTCCGAATGGAGACTTTGCGGGCGTGGTAGTTGTTTCTATCGACCCGGGCTATTTCACCCGTTTTTACAACGAATTGAACCTTGGGTCGCAGGGTTTGTCTGCCTTATACGGGCTCGATGGTGTTGCCCGAGCGCGCAAGGTAGGGTCCACAGAAGAGTTCGGTATCAGCGCGGTGAACTCCCGCATGTTTCAACGCATCACGCTGGGCGAACTATC
>JBIJDQ010000335.1:0-3582 GCA_044344025.1 Rhodoferax sp. | reverse complement strand
CGAGACCATCTGCGCCAAATGCGAGTAAGGCCACGGCGGGTTCGGGGTTGGCCAACACGCGCTCCTGGTTGGTAGCCGCCTGCAAAAGCAGGCGCGTCACCTGGTCCACATCGCTGTCATAACTCACCGACACATTGGTTGACTGCCACACCTTGGGATCCGCAAGCGACAAGTTTTCAACCCGGTTGGTGATCAGCATCTCGTTGGGCACAATGGATTCGCGCCCCGCCAGGGACCTAATTACGGTGTAACGTGCGTTGATTTCAGTGATCACCCCATTGAAGTTGTCTACCTGCACGCTGTCGCCAATGCGCATGCTGCGCTCCGCCAGAATCACAAAGCCCGACACATAGTTGGCCGCCAGTTTTTGCAGGCCCAGCCCAATCCCCACACCCACGGCACCACCCAACACCGACAGCGCGGTGAGGTCAATACCCACTGCGGACAGTGCCATCAACAAGCCGATGAACATCAACAGCGCTCGCGCCGCATTGCTGAAGGCCTTGCGCAAACTCAGTTCGCCGCCAGTGGCGTTGCGCAGCACCCGCGCCTCAATGGCGGAAGAAATCCACAAGGTGATGATCAGTACCAAACCGGCTGTCAGTGAGCCCTCGATGATGTTGCGCACCGACAATTTTGATTTGCCCACCATCCAGCTGATCTGGTCAAGTTCCTCCAACACCAGCGGCAACACACCGCTGATCCACAACACCATTGCCAACCACGCGATCCAGGAAATGCTGCGCTCCAGCAACCTGACCGCCGGGGTGTCACTGAACGCGGCTTGCAGCACCTTGACCCCAAGGCGGATTGCCAGCAGGGACACCAGCACCGGAATCGCCAGTTTGAACAATGCCAGCGGCACACTGTGCCCTAGCAGCTTGCGCGCTCCGTAAGCCAGGCACAGCAGCAGCGCCGGGAACAACACACCGTCCACAATGCGTCGCCCAAACATGATGGTGTTGGACTGACGCTCTGCAAACGCCCCGGACACCAGCCGCGCCAGCAGCCAAGCCAGCACCGCGCAGGCCACCAAGGCACCCAGCTCAACCAACACGCTGGTCTGGCTCAACGCAGCCAGCCAGCCTTGCCAGGTGGTGACCGCCGGGTCAGACATCCGCCAGAACCCGGATGTGTGCCTCCACGCTGCGGGACAATGAACTCAGCACGTAGCCCCCTTCAAGGCAGCTCACGATGCGTCCTTTTGAGTGGCGGCGTGCCACATCCATGATGCGGCTGGTCATCCAGGCGTAGTCTTGCTCGACCAGGCCAAGTTGACCCATGTCGTCTTCGCGGTGCGCATCAAACCCGGCGCTGATAAAAATCATCTCGGGCTTGAACTCTTCCAGGCGCGGCATCCAGGCGGCTTCAATCATTTCGCGTATGTCCATGCCCTTGGTGTAGGCGGGTACCGGCAGGTTGACCAAATTGCTGGCTTTGGAGAAATTCCAGTCCAGCGGGTAAAACGGGTGCTGGTAAAAGCTGACCATCAAAATGCGGTCATCACCAGCCACGATGTCTTCGGTGCCGTTGCCGTGGTGCACATCAAAGTCCACAATCGCCACGCGTTTCAGATTGTGGCGCTCCAGCGCGTACTTGGCGGCAATAGCGACGTTGTTGAAAAAACAAAAACCACCGGCCTTGCTGCGGCACGCGTGATGCCCCGGCGGGCGAATCGAGCAAAAGGCGTTGGGCATTTCACCGGCCATCACAGCATCGGTGGCATCAATGGCGGCACCAGCGGAATTGAGCGCGGCCTCCCAGGTGTAAATGTTGATGCTGGTGTCGGGGTCAACCTGCAAGTGGGTGGGGCCACCGGCATTAATTTCATCTTTCAGCTCGGCATTCAAGCCCCGGATTGAGGCCACGTACATGCGATCATGGGCCAACTCGATGTCGGAGGTGGCAGCAGCGGTGGCGGTGCGTCGGTCCAGGGCCACATCCAGACCAGAGATCAACAGTCGGTCGTCAATGGCATCGAGGCGCTCGGGGCACTCGGGGTGGCCCGGGCTCATTTCGTGTTTGCGGCAACTTGGGTGAGTAAAAAATCCGGTCATCGTCATGTGTCTAGTCTCCTCTTATTAAACTTTGGTATGGTCAAACCTATGGACATTAAAGAAAAACTTATTGCTTTGGTTAATCAGCTTAACACGGTGATTGTGGGAAAGTTTGATCAGACTCAAGATTGTGTCGCTTGTTTGCTGGCGGGTGGCCACCTTCTGATTGAAGACGTGCCAGGTGTCGGAAAAACTACCCTGGCGCATGCCTTGGCGCGCACCTTTGGGTTGCAATTTTCACGCGTGCAATTCACCGCTGACCTGATGCCCAGTGACCTCTCGGGTGTGTCCGTGTTTGACCGTGGGCAAGAAAAATTCGTCTTTCACCCCGGCCCCCTGTTCGCCCAGGTGCTGCTTGCTGATGAAATCAACCGTGCCAGCCCCAAAACCCAAAGCGCGTTACTTGAAGCCATGGAGGAGAAACAGGTCAGCATTGAGGGGGAAACCCGCCCCCTGCCCTCGCCGTTTTTTGTGATTGCCACCCAAAATCCGCACGATCAGTTGGGCACTTACGCCCTGCCAGAGTCCCAGCTTGACCGTTTTCTGATGCGAATCTCACTCGGCTATCCGGACCGCGCCGCCGAGCGCCTACTGCTTGCGGGCAGCGATCGGCGCAGTTTGGTCGATGCCCTGCCCAGCTTGCTCAGCGGTCATGAACTCGCCACCCTGCAAAACGAAGTGCTTGCGGTGCATGCCTCCGATGCGCTGCTGGACTACGTGCAAGACCTGGTGGCCGCCACCCGCTCGGGCGAATGGTTTGTGCAGGGCTTGAGCCCGCGTGCCGGCATTGCCGTGGTGCGTGCCGCCAAAGCCCGCGCCCTGCTCAGTGGGCGCAGCTATTGCGCGCCAGACGATGTGCGTGGCATCCTGCCACAAACCATTGCCCACCGCCTGATCCCCACCGGAGATTCTGGGCGCGGCGCACTGGCCCAGGTGGCCGCCATGCTGGAGGCAGTACCGCTGCCTTGACACGCAGGCAAGCACTGGCAACCCCTCTTGCGCAACTTAAAAACCCGGTTCTCCAACTGGCTGGCAAGCCGCCTGCCGCCCACGGACCACCTCACCCTCAACCAGCGCAACGTCTACATCCTGCCCACCCGCGCTGGGCTGATGCTGGGCGTGACATTGCTGGTGCTGCTGGTGGCCTCTATCAATTACCAGCTCAACCTGGGCTACCTTTTGACTTTTTTGCTTGCCGGTTGCGCCCTGGTGGCCATGCATGTGAGCCATGCCACACTGCGTGGACTTACTATGCATTTAGTAGCGCCTGACGCTTGCTACGCGGGCACTACAGCCCGATTTGTCATAAATATTCAAAATGACAGCAAAAATCGGCCGCGCTACGGCGTGTCGCTGGCAGTGCAAGAGGTTGGCCACTGGGTTGACACCGATGTGCCCGCCCAGGCCAGCGCGACCGTGCAACTGGCTTTTACACCGCAGCGGCGTGGCTTGCAGCACTTGCCCACGCTCACGGCACAAACCCTGTTCCCACTGGGCACGTTTCGGGTCTGGACACTCTGGCGGC
>JBIJDQ010000333.1:0-3601 GCA_044344025.1 Rhodoferax sp. | reverse complement strand
AGGCCTTGCGTATCAGTGAAGAGCGCTGGAATTTGGCCCTTGAATCGGGTGAGTTCACCGTGTGGGACCTGAACCCGCGCACTGGCCAGGTGTTTCGCTTAAGTCGATCGTCAGAAATTTTTGGCGATGAAGCGCAGGACATCGAAGCCAGCGCGGACGAATGGGCGTCGCGACTGCATCCGCAAGACTTGTCGCGCACACTTGAACTGGTGCAGGCCTGCCTGAGTGGCGCTCAAAACCGCTATGTAACGGAATACCGTGTGCGGGCAACAGACGGTTCTTGGCGCTGGGCGCTTGACCGTGGCATGGTGATTGGCCGCAACAAGGCGGGGCAGGCACTGCGGATGATTGGCACCCTGAGTGACATCACCACACGGCGGCAAGCGCAGCAGCAACTGATGGACAGCCAGCTCTTTTTGCGCACCCTGACCGATGCCTTGCCCAGCCTGGTGGGCTACTGGCGCGCCGACATGACCTGCAGTTTTGCCAACCTGGCGTATCAAAATTTCTTTCAACGTAACGCGGATGCCATGCAGGACGTGCCGCTCAAGGTGCTTCTGGGGGAGCCTGTTTTCCAGAAACAACGCCGCTATTTTGAAGGCGCTTTGGCCGGGCATGCGCAGATGTTTGAGCTGGAATGCCCACACCGCGACGGCAACCTGCGGATTTTTTGGACGCAGTATTTGCCAGACCTGGGCACTGGTGGCCAGGTGCAAGGTGTGTTTGCCTTGCTGACCGATGTGTCTGCCGTCAAAGCCGCACAAACCCGACTGGAGCGGCTTAACCTCCAGTTGCAGCAGCGCTCAACCAGCAGCGGCTTGGCCGCAGTGGCCGATGAACCACCGGCGGCTCCAGGCATCAAAACCGGCACACACGACCTGGAAACCCAGCCGTTTCAATTGGCCGCTCTGGTGGAAGACACCGCCGCCACTTTTCGGGCGCGTGCCAAAGAAAAGTCTGTGGCGCTGAACGTGTCCGTCAGCGGCACCATCCCGGCGGGCGTGGTGGGCAACCCGGCGACATTGCGTCAAATTCTGACGCACCTGCTGGGCAATGCCATCACATTTACCGAACAGGGTGCGGTGTGCCTGGAGGTGGCTTTGGTCAGCTTGAATGACAAGACGGTCAAGTTGCAGTTTGACGTGCGGGACAGCGGCGTTGGCATTGATCCGTCACAACACGCATCGATTTTTGAGCCGGTCTGGCAGGAGACCCATGCGCTCCCCGATGGCGCTCCACTTGCACGCAACCCAACAGAAACCAGCATGAGCTTGAGCCTGTCACGCGCTCTGGTGGCGTCGATGCAGGGTCACCTTTGGGTCGCCTCCAGCCCGGGTCTGGGCAGCACTTTCTCGTTCACGATCAAGCTCGGAGTGCACAACCCGGCAGCAGTGCAGCCGCCCACGCCGGGTGTCAGCCTGGCGGTGTTGCTGGTGGACGACTACCCACTGAATCAAACCTATGCGGCGGGTTTGCTTGAATTTTTTGGGCACCGTGTGACACTGGCCAATGATGGCCAGGAGGCCGTGGAATGGGCAAGTAAAAAGGCCTTTGATCTGGTGCTGATGGATTTGCAAATGCCGGTGATGGATGGGCTGGAAGCCACACGGCAGATCCGAATGAACGAGGCAACCCGTGGCAGCGCCAGGGTTCGCATCGTCGCCATGACGGCTTTTGTTGTGCAGAGTGAAGTCGATCAATGTCTTGCTGCGGGCATGGATGATTTTGTCGCCAAGCCATTTGCGCCAGAAGATTTGGCCAAACACCTGACCCCGTTGGTGGCAACCATCGGCAACAAACTGGTCCACATTCATCAAGCCAAATCATGAAATGGCAAGTCAACATCACTGGCAAACTGGTGGGTTATCTGCTCATCGCTGGCATCGTGCCGCTGCTGGTGTACGGCATCAGCGCTTTTTATGTGGCACGCGGCATTGTTATTGAGCAGGCCAGCGCGCACCACCTGCGAATCGCCTCCGATGTGGCCCGCTATTTCCAGCTTTACCGCAACCAGGTCGAAGACATGGCAGCCAGTGTGGCCGGCAACGAGGCCGTGATTGAGGCGCTTCGTGACGTTGATCAGCAAGCTGCCAGCAGCTATGCCACGCTCAATGCACGCGCTCAGATCGGTTACTTGCTGAACAATTTTGTGCGCGTCAAAGGCTTGGTGTCGATCGACCTGTTCTCGCTCAGGGGAAAACATTTTCATATCGGCGACACACTCAACGTCAGTGAAGTCGGCACGGCGGCGGTCAATCAAATGATGTACGAGAGTCAGGCGGTGCAAGGTGCGGCGTTCTGGCGTGGCATTGAGGACAACATCAACACCACCTCGACCCATAGAAAGGTGATCACACTCACCCGCTTGATCCAGTACTTCTCTGCGCAGACCGGCAAAAATCAAACGGTGGGTCTGCTGGTCGTGAACTTGAACAATGAAGTACTTCAAGGCTATTTTGAAGAACAGGCCGTGCCGCTGGGCATTCGGTTGATGGCAACAGACCGGCACGGCAGGCTGATGTACCACGACAACCCGGCGCTACTGGGTTTGCCCATGACACCAAGCTTGCTTGACCTGGCCCGCGACGCCGCACCCACCCACCAGTTGAAACTCGACGGTGAGGACGTGATGCTCACCACGATGACACTACCCCACATTGATGGTCACCTGTTTTTTGCAGCGCCTCTTGCCTTGCAGACTGAACCGGTCAACCAACTGGCATTGTCCGGCCTGGGCTTGCTGCTGGCCTGCCTGGCGGGGATTGCCTGGCTGACAAGACACTACGCCAAGACCCTGGTCAGCCCCCTTCGGGCGGTATCCAGTGGTTTCCAGCAATTACAAGCGCAGCCCGAAGGCACGCACACGGCCTTGGCCGTGCCCGAGCACCAAGACGAAATTGCCAGCTTGGTCAAGGGTTTTAACGCCCACATTGAGGCGCTCTCGGTGAAGCGTGTGGCCGATGCCAAACTCAAACACATGGAGGCGTTGGCGCTGGAAAATGCCCACATTCTGCGCGCCGCCATTGATGCCATGGAGGCCTCTTTTGCCGTGTTTGATGAAACCGACCGGCTGGTGTTTTGCAATGAACAGTTTCGCCAACTGATCAACACGCAACCCTACCCATCAGACATCTTTGCGCTGACCTTTGAGGACATCATTCGGGCGGGCGCAGAACGGGGGATTTACCCTGAAGCCGTGGGCCGCGTGGACGCATGGGTTGCACAGCGCATGGCAGAGCATCAAAACGACCATACCGATTGGGAGCTCAAGCTAAACGATGGCCGTTGGCTGCACGTCGTTGGAAGAAAAACCCCCGGCAGGCACACCGTTGGGCTGGCCACTGACGTGACCACGCTGAAACAAATGCACGAGGCAGCCCAGGCGGCCAACTACGCCAAAAGTGCTTTTCTGGCGAACATGAGCCACGAGATTCGCACCCCCATGAACGCTATTTTGGGCATGGCGCATCTGCTGCAACTCGAAGGCGCGAGCCAGAAGCAAAAAGCTTACTTCAACAAGATCGACACCGCAGCACAGCATTTGCTTGGCATCATCAACAACATCCTTGACCTCTCAAAAATCGAAGCGGGCAAGTTGGCG
>JBIJDQ010000029.1:0-12516 GCA_044344025.1 Rhodoferax sp. | reverse complement strand
GACACCCAGGTCCAGGATGCGCTGAATCTCGGCATCCAACACGTCACGCGGCGTGCGAAATCCCGGTATACCGTAACGCATCATGCCGCCCAGTTCTGCGCGCTCGTCAAATATCGTGACTGAGTGGCCTTTGAGCGCCAACTGGTAGGCTGTTGACATACCGGCAGGCCCGCCACCAATCACGGCCACGGTTTTACCGGTCAATTGCGCCGGCTTGTTGTAAGCCAATTTGTTTTCGATGGCATAGTCACCCAAAAAGTGCTCCACCGAGTTAATGCCCACAAAGTCTTCCACCTGATTGCGGTTGCAACCTGACTCACACGGTGCCGGACACACACGCCCCATCACGGAGGGAAACGGATTGGCTTCAGTCAAGCGGCGAAACGCATACTCTTGCCACAGCATGCCAACCGGTGGCTTTTCAATGCCACGCACAATATTGAGGTAACCCCGAATATCCTCGCCTGCCGGACAGCTGCCCTGGCACGGCGGCGTACTTTGAATATAAGTGGGGCATTTGTGCGAATGTCCAGCATCAAAAATGTCTTTTTGAAAGGAACTTACCTTGCTGACACCCTCTTTGTAGCGGCGGAAGTTGAGGGGTTTGGCAATAACGGATTCAGCGGGTGTTGACATATCGGTGTCTCCTGATGTTTATAGATGTGGTCTGGCCAGGGCTTGCTCACCCGGCCTATTTGTCGCCGAGGCGAATGGCCTTGCTGACCAACTGATGCACGCCACCCACCATGCTCATATTGAAGCCGTAGTAAGGCAGAACCTTGGTGAACTGGGCCTTGCAAATGGCACAAATGGTGGCCATGAAGTTCACACCATGGTCATCTACCACGTGCTTCAGTGCTTCCATACGCGGCAGTGCCCCCTTGACCCGCAATTCCATCAAGTCATCGGTCAGCAAACCGCCACCACCGCCGCAGCAGAAAGTGCTTTCATGGATGGTTTCTTCCGCCATGTCATGAAAATGGTTGGCCACGGAAGTAATGATCCGGCGTGGAATCAAAAACTGCCCGCCTGGCATGCTGCCCATGCGAGAAGCTCGGGCCACGTTGCATGAGTCATGAAAGGTGATGATGCGGTGATCGTTAGCCTCTTTGTCGAAACTGATCACCTGCCGTTGAATCAGGTCATCGGTGAATTCGCAAATGTGCTGAGGCACCGGGTAACGTTGGTCAAGGTAGTCAAACGGACCAATCAGGGTATTCCAGAAGCTGTAAGCCACGCGCCAGGCATGCCCACACTCCCCCACCACAATGCGCTTGACGCCAAGCTCCAACGCGGCTTCACGAACCCGCAGGGAGATGTTGCGCATTTGCTCGTAGTTACCAATGAACATGCCAAAATTACCCGCTTCAGAAGCGTGTGAGCTCAGCGTCCAACTGATGCCGGCGGCATGAAACACCTTGGCATAACCAATCAGGCTTTCTACATGGGGTTCAGAGAAAAAGTCGGCGGAGGGCGTAATCAACAAGACCTCGGCGCCTTTGACATCCAAAGGAAACTTGATGTCAAAACCGGTCTCGTCCATGGTGTCTTCTTCCAGGCCCTCAAGCGTGTTCACCAGGGCTGGACCGGGAATACCCAGGTTATTGCCAATGCGGTGCACCTTGCCAATAATCTCATTGGAATATTTTTGCCCCAATCCAATGGAAGCCATGATTTCACGGGCCGCCATGGTGACCTCGGCCGTGTCAATGCCGTAAGGGCAAAACACCGAGCAACGACGGCACTCGGAACACTGGTTGAAATAGCTGTACCACTCGTCAAGCACCTCGCGGGTCAGGTCAACGGCCCCAACCAGTTGGGGAAAATGCTTGCCGGCAAATGTGAAGTAGCGCCGGTAAATCTTGCGCATCAGGTCCTGGCGCGCTACTGGCATGTTTTTGGGGTCGCCAGTGCCCAGAAAGTAGTGACACTTGTCAGAACAAGCGCCACAGTGCACACAGGAATCCATGTAAACCTGCAGGGATCGGTACTTGCCCAGCAGTTCACCCATCTTGGCAATGGCCTTGGCCTGCCAGTCTTCAACCAGTTCTTCCGGGAAACCAAGGGCTTTTTGAATCGGACCACTGGCAACAAAGGGCTTGAGGTGCGACATCGCTCCCACTTGCACCAGCGGAATGACCGGGTAACTCTTGAGTTTTGGTGTTTCAAATGCAGCGGTAGCCATGATGGGTGTGGGTGCTTAAGGTTGCTTGTCCAGCGCAGCAGCCCACGCCGAGGTGTGCCGCACTTCGCGGGCGTTGTCGGCCTGGTTCCGGGTAGGGCTAAAAAACAGACCGGGCGCATGCAGCAGTTTGCTGATTGGAAAAATAAACATGAGCAAGGCCACCAAAGCCAAGTGCACCAGCAGCACCGGGTCAGCAGGCAAGGCCCGCCAGTCAAACCACATTAGCCCAAGCACGAATGCTTTGACCGCCAAAATATCGGTATGCGCCACAAACCGCATCGCCAAGCCAGTGATACCGATCAAAATCAGCAGTGCCAGCATTAAATGGTCGGACGGCGTAGAGATGTAACGCACCCGGTCAACCAGCCAGCGCCTGGCCCACAAACCACCCAATGCGGCCACCATGATGAACCCGGCATAGGTGCCAAAGGGTTGGACCAACACGACGGGCAACCAGACCGGGTCTTGAAAATACCGCAAATGCCGCAGCACCACCAACAACAGCGTCACATGGAAAGCCCAACCGAAAATCCAGGTCCATTTGCTGGACTTGAACAAGCTCTCAAAAAAGACCACCTCGCGGGCCATACGCCAGCGCACACCTGCTACCGTGGTGGGAGCGGGCGTGGTGGGAATCTTGAGAGGTGCGGGGGTTTTGGCGTAACTGAGAATCTTGCGGGCCAGCCCAATCACAAACACCCCGGTTGCAGCGTAAAACAGCACCGTGTAGAAGAGCGTCAACATGGACATGGTTCAAGGCCCGCAACAAACGCTTAGATACAGCCGGTTGGCTTGGGCAGACCGGCGATCTTGCAGGCCTGTTTTGCCGGACCGTAGGGAAACAGGTCATACAGGTACTTGCTGTTGCCTTTTTCTTCACCAAACTTTTTGCCAATGGCTTTGGTCAACACACGCACGGCGGGTGCAATCTGGTATTCGTTGTAGTACTCGCGCAAAAAGTTGATGACTTCCCAATGGTTGTCCGTCAAAGGCACTTTTTCTTCTTCAGCCAGGTGAACCGCTGCGTCGGTTGTCCACTCAGCCAGATTCAGCAGGTAGCCTTCTTCGTCTGTGTCGTACGTTTTGCCATTGATTTCAAAGCTCATTTTTTTCTCCAGGTAAAAATTTTTAGTTTGCGGCACCCGGCTTAGAGCCAGGAATGCGATGTGTTGTAACGCTCGGTCAAATCTACAAAACCGGCATAGTCCACCAAAGTGATGCCTTCAAGCAGTTTGCCCGTAATGCCACGGGCATCCATGTCGGGCTGTAGCGCATAAACTTTCAGTGT
The DNA here is from genome assembly GCA_044344025.1 of Rhodoferax sp. Classification (GTDB taxonomy): domain Bacteria; phylum Pseudomonadota; class Gammaproteobacteria; order Burkholderiales; family Burkholderiaceae_C; genus Rhodoferax. The sequence goes on along the minus strand of JBIJDQ010000029.1, from coordinate 9,043 downwards.
GGCGCTGGCCGCGCGTATCCGGGCCTCACAGGCACTGCCCGTGGTCGCGGCATAAACGCCGTCTTCAATCAAAAGCAGGCCATGGCCGGGTTGGGCCATTCGCAAACAGGTGTCAAGCGTGCTGGTTTGAAAAGGTGATTTATTAACGATGTGCAACATGGGTAATTTCCTTGCTCTCAAAAACTCAGGATCACGTCCTGCTGCGCCATCAGTTCACCCATTTGTTGTGCATCAAGCACTTCAACGGGCACCAACAAATCGCTCTCGGTCAACCCACGCTGGTCCAGCGAGGCCTGATCCACATAGAGTTTTTCCACGTCGTAGCCTTCCAGCGCACGGTAGCTGGGTGAAAAGTTCTTGATGCCAATGCCTTTGGTCTGCTGGCCTTTGACCAACTCGTAGACACCGTCGTCAATAAACACCAGGCTCACATCCTGGTCAAAAGTGGCGGTGATCAGCACCACCTCCAGGCTCTCCAGTGCGTAAATCGTGCCATAAGGCGCCTTGCGGTTGACAAACATGAACTTCTTCACTTTGGGACCACTGGCTGGGCTTGCTTGTTGTTCGCTCATAAAAAGTGTCTTCTGGTTAGTCGATCAATCGCCGAAAGTGACCAGGCGGTCCGCCTTGATCCCGCTGTCTACCAATTGGCCCAGCCCTGAAATGCGAAAACCCGGTGCCAGCACTTCGTCCTTGATGCCACGGCGCAGGGCTGCCGCCACACACACCACCAGGTCGACCTTGTGGTCAGCCGCCAAAGCCGACCAGCGGTTCACCACATGGCGGTCATCCTGCGGCGGCTCGGTGAGCCGGGTGGCATTGTTAACCCCGTCGTGGTAGAAAAAAACGCGCTGCACCTCATGGCCTTTGGCCAATGCCGCAAGCACAAACTGGTAGGCGCTGTCAGACGCCTGGTGTGTGTACGGGCCTTCGCTGACGAGTAATCCGAATTTCATGATGGGTTTTGTTCCTGTGGCCGTCAAAAAAACAATTAGAAGCGGATGTGAGTCGATGCGTTCAGGCTGGAACGTGAACCGCGCCAGTCGTCAATCAGGTATTTGGTGAAAGGCAAGTCGCACTTCTCAAAGAATGCCGGCCAGCCAATGCGCTCAATCCAGTCAGACACCCGCTCCCATGACCTTGCATCGTCCTTGTAGGTGTACAGGATTTTCTTCACCATGGCCGACACTTCAGGCCAGCGTGGCGGGTTGTTTGGCAAGCCCGAGGCCACCATCTTCATGAAGGTCGGCTTGCCACGCGCGTTGGAGTTTTTGCCGCCCACCCAAATCGCCAGTTTGCTGTGCTCGGGGTCATTGATCTGCATAGGCGGGCAAGGTGGATAGCAGGCACCACAGCACATGCATTTGGACTCGTCAATCTCCAGCGAGGGTTTGCCATTCACCATGGCTGGCCGAATAGCAGCTACCGGGCAACGTGCCACCACTGTAGGCCGCTCACACATGTTGGCCACCAGATCATGGTTGATCTTGGGTGGTTTGGTGTGCTGAATGATGATGGCAATGTCAGCCTGGCCGCCGCAATTGATTTCGCAGCAGGAGGTGGACAAGTGCACCCGGTTGGGCATTTCTTCCTTGATGAACTCGGCATGCAAGTCGTCCATCAGCGCTTTTACCGCACCAGAAGCATCGGTGCCGGGAATGTCGCAGTGCAGCCACCCTTGCGTGTGGGCAATGGCAGACACCGAATTGCCGGTGCCACCCACTGGAAAACCACTGTCGGTCAACGCATTGATCAGGGGTTCCACGCGTTGCGGATCAGACACCATGTACTCAATGTTGGAGCGAATGGTGAACCGAACGTGGCCGTCGGCATAGGTGTCGGCAATGTCACACAGCTTGCGAATGGTGAACAAATCCATCTGGCGCTGGGTACCAGCCCGCACGGTCCAGATCTCGTCACCGGTGTGTGACACATGGTGCAACACACCGGGACGGGGCCGGTCGTGGTATTTCCAGTTGCCATAGTTCTTGAGCATCAGCGGGTGCAGATACTGCTTGTTGTCGGGTACGCCGGACTCGATGGGGGTGCGCATGGTTGCCATAGGTGTCTTTCTAGTCAGTTGAGGACAGAGCTGGTTTAGGCTGCCGCTTTGCGGGCGTTGATCTTGGCCACTTCGTCGTCCCAACCATCAGTCCGGACGTAAGGGTTGGTACGCGGGGTGGACACCATGTTGGGGTCGACCTCCAAGCCAATGCCTTCCAGGAAATTGATCAGGCCAATTCGCTCAATCATTTCGCCGGTGCGTTCGTGCTCAAGCGCGTTTTCAGCAAAGAAGTCAATCGACTTTTGCGCCATGTCCACCAAAGCCTCGTAATCTTCGTCGGTGTTCATGGGCATGAACGGGGTGATCACCGTGCCCATCAAGTCACCGATCTTGAGGGTGCGTTTGCCGCCCATCAACACCGTGACCCCTTTGTCTGTGCCCGTGGCCAGCGCACCGGTCATGACGTTGATGCAATGCATGCAACGCACACAATTGGAATTGTCAATTTCCAGCGACTGCGTGTCGTTGATGGCAACGCTTGACACCTTGGCACCTTTGGACACATCTTTGCTCTCCTTGAGCATGATGGCCTTGGTGGGGCAACGGCTCACCACGTCGTTCACCAGTTCGGTCATGCCGTGCTTGGCAAACCACTTGCGGGCCATGCCTTCATCGGTGCGAATGTTGTCACGCCAAGTGCCAATCACCGCCATGTCGGCGCGCTGAATGGAGTTCATGCAGTCATTTGGGCAACCCGAAAACTTGAACTTGAACTTGTAAGGCAATGCAGGGCGGTGCATGTCGTCCAGGAAGGTGTTGAGCACTTGTCGATGCGCCCGCGCTTCGTCAAAGCAAGACTGCTCACAGCGCGCCGCGCCCACACATGACATGCTGGTGCGCACCGCTGGCCCGGCACCACCCAGGTCAAAGCCCAGTTCATTGATTTCATCAAACGCGCCCTGCACATTGGCAGTGCTGGCCCCCTGAAACATGATGTCGCCCGACTGCCCGTGAAACGCAATCAGTCCCGAGCCATGCTTTTCCCAGATATCGCACATTTTGCGCAGCACATCGGTGTTGTAGTGCATGCCCGCAGGTGGCTGAACCCGCAGGGTATGAAACTCCTTGGAGGCAGGGAACATCTCTGCCACCTCAGAAAACCGGGGAATCACGCCGCCACCATACCCAAACACACCCACCGTGCCACCTTTCCAGTAGCCTTTTCGGGTTTTGTAGGAGTGCTCCAACTGACCCATCAAATCGGTCATGTAGTCACTGTCTTTGGCCAGGCGTTTTAGGCCGGTTACAAAGCTGGGCCATGGACCGCTTTCAAGCTGGTCAAGCATGGGGGTGTCATGCGGTTTTTTGCTCATGGTAAGTCTCCTGTCAGGGGGGCGAGTGGATGCGCCAAACGGTCAAACCGGTTTAGTTGATGGTTCGCCTCTTCGGGCACTTCTTGACCAACTCTGGGGGGAAATGGTAAGGCCCATGCAAGCCCCCGCGCTATCCTCCTCGTTGATTATGGGGAGCTACCCATTCGGGCTATACCGCCCCATCCTTCCCGGTAATAGACGGCACTGCCCGTCATTGCGCCAAATAGCGGCATGAACAATTTGAATGGCTGCACACCCAAATACACCCCGCCAATGGTGGTGTGGGCTACAGCAAATATGAGATACCTGGCTCCATGAGCATCATTACACCGCTTGAAAAATTTACCGTTCCCCTGGGTGGGCAGGTCGTTGAGTTGCAACAGTTTGACTACGAGTCGGGTGGCATGAGCCTGCTGCGCACCCGCATTCGCGAAAAGAGCCGGTTTACCGTTTTTGAGGTTGATCCGGCCACCGCCCGACTTTGGGGCCAGGCACTGCTGCGCTGGGCAGACGCGCAACCCCACGACGCACTGAACCCCGCCCCTCAGGTGCCCCAATGACGACTTTGCAAGCCCTGCCACCATCGGTGGTTGACGTGGTTTTCCCGGTTCTGGGGCATTCGCTGCTGCGCGACCACGGACAAGCCTTGCAACAGGCGTTATGTGCCCAGTGGCCCTGGCTGAATGCCGACACCCATGCAGGCATCCACCCCATCAAACTGGTGCCGGGCAGTGAACCCATCGCGCTGCTGTCCAGGCGCAGCACGCTCTTGCTTCGGGTGAGCCGCCAACGGGCAGACGAGTTGATGGCCCTCCCAGGCCTGAACCTCAGCGTGTCGGGGCATCCCCTTGACCTGGGCACACCCCATCTGCGCGAACTGATTCCCCACGCCACTTTGTATGCCTACAAAGTGGCGGCCAGCAGTGCCGACGAGATCGACTTTATGGCGGCGGTGTCGCTCGCCTTGACTGAACTGGCCATTGGCGGCGAGCGGGTGTGCGGCAAGCGCCATCACATGGCCTGTTCCAGCGGGGAACTCAACACCTTCAGCCTGATGCTGCACGCACTACCGCCTGAGCAATCGGTACGCCTGCAGCAGCATGGCATTGGACCCCACCGCCTGCTGGGCTGTGGTATTTTTGTGCCGCATAAATCTGCTGCGGCGGTTTAATATTTTTTTGCAACCGAAGACGAGGAGACATCGCAATGAGCTACAACATCAATGGCACCGACTTTGAGGCTGACGATCTGGGTTACCTGATTGAGCCAATTTTTGACGACGAGGCCGTGCGAGTGATCGCCGCCGCAGAAAACATTGTGCTGACCGACGCCCACTGGGAAGTGGTCAACTACCTGCGCGACCAGTACCGTGAGCATGGCCACACACCCAACTTTCGCAACATGCTCAAGGGCATGGCAGAAATTCGCCCTGAGGTGGACAGCAAGTACCTGTACGACCTGTTTCCCGTGGGTCCGGCCAAGCAAGGCCCCAAAGTGGCAGGCTTGCCACAACCTCTGGGCAAAGGCGGCTATTAGTGGCCAACCTGCGCATCAAGAGTCAGTGGTTCCAGAGCGAAACTGCCAAAACACCGCAACAAACCGCCAGTGCCATGGCGTTCATCACCTGGCGTGTGGCGCAAAACATGCTCAAACAAATGCGCAGCGCCAGTTTTGACATCGACATCGGGCCACAGTACTTTGCCTTCACCCGTGAAGTGCTGGTGTTTTTGACCCAGGTTCAAGACCGCATGGTCTTTGAGCGCATGGACGCATCAACACGTGCCGCATTCATGACGGCCTTGGTGCAGCGTGTCGCCGAAATTTTGCAGGAAAACGAAGACGGCCTGATGGGTGTACCACCCGCTGGACAGGCCAGCCACTATGACCAGTTCATTGCGTTGTTCAACGAATTGGCCGACCACTATGCGGATTTTGGCTACGATGCACAAGGACCCGATTTCGCGTTTGTGCGCTACCTGGGCCACCGAATCGAGGCACTGATGCCAGAAAAAGACCAACGCTGGGTGGTTGACCAGATCATGGCCAGCGAAGTACCCGACGCCATTGAAATGGTGAAACGCGGCCTGCAAGGTGTGCTGTCCACAGAGCCGCGTCCCGCTCGCGCCGCACGCGGCGCTACGTCGGGCGACTAGTCTCCACACCGCCATGCCGAACCCTTTTCACCTGACACAACCCGATGCCTACTTGCGCTGGCGAGCTGACAAATTGGCCCGCCAACCAAGCCAAGCATCGGACTTGATCGTTGATGTTGCCGACCCCCGTGCGCTGCACAAGGACGAGCGCCAGGCCCTGCTACAGCGCTGTGAAGTGGCCAACATGGCCATTTACCGCAGCCCGGTTGTGCTGGAAGATAAATCGATCGCACGGCTATTGGCGAACCAGTTGGGCCTGCAGCGCCTGGATGGAAACTGGCTGGCCGATGAAGACGGTATCTCACCCATTGCGGTCGCCGCGCCGGTGGGGGATCGTCCTGCGTTTATCCCTTACACCAACCGCCCCATCAAGTGGCACACCGATGGCTACTACCAACCCGCCGACCGTCTGATTCGGGCTATGGTGCTGCATTGCGTCCGCCAAGCGCGCAACGGCGGGGCCACGGCCCTGCTGGACCATGAGATGGCTTACATTGCCTTGCGGGATGCCAACCCGGACTGGATTGAAGCGCTCATGGCGCCTGATGCCATGACCATACCCGAACGCCTGGACGACGACGGTGTGGCCCGTTCCGCCCAGAGTGGGCCGGTGTTTTCAGTGGATGCACAAAGCGGCAAATTGCATATGCGTTACACCGCCCGAACCCGCAGCGTGCTCTGGAAAGACAACACATTGACCCGCGACGCCGTGGCATTCCTGGGGCAACTGCTGGAAAGCCACAGCCCTCACATCTTCAGGCTGCATCTGGCACCCGGCATGGGGCTGGTGTGCAACAACGTGTTGCATGACCGCTCGGGGTTTGAGGACGACCCCAAGCAGCCAAGGCTGCTTTACCGTGCCCGCTACTTGGACCGCATTGCAGCACCTGCCAAAGTCGATGAGTCCGGTGAAATTGCCGATATTTATGACAAATCAGCCGCTGGTGCTCTACCAGTAAGCATCTGTAGCTACTAATTATATAGCATCACCATGTCGCATCAAGTGAGCATTTGGCGCGCTGCCCAGTTGCTAGGGGTGGCGCGTGGCGTGTTGCAACAACAAGTACGTGATGGCAAGCTGGTGCTCAATGACGGCTGGGTGTCTACCGACGTGTTGTTGCAACTCTACCCGGAAGCCCAACTCGAAGAGTCCGGCCTGCTGGAGCGGGTCACGCAGATTCGCGACGAGGCCTTTGGCAAACGGGTGCGTGAGCGCCTGCTGCCCAGCCAGGAGGTGCTGGCACAACGCCTGTTTGCCCAAAGCCAGGAACTGGCCGATGTGCGTAAACATTTGCAGCGTTACCACGGCTTGGTGATTTCCTTGCAAAAAGAGGTTCGCGACCAACTCGCCCGCCATCCCGGCGTGGCGGCCTGGCTTGAACTGGAACAACAGGTGACGCAAGGTCTGGCCAAAGCCCTGGCCACCGAGCCAGGTGACGTGCTGGAGGTGATGGACGATATGCTCAAGGTCATGACAGCCCAGGTCACGGTCCGCCCCAGTGGCCATGAATTTTCCGTGGAAGGCCACGCCAACCTGCTCCAGGCCGGTCTGCACTCCGGACTCAAACTCATTTACGGCTGCGGCAATGGCAGTTGCGGCATGTGCAAGGTGCGTGTCATCTCCGGCGAGGTGGCCAAAACCCAGCATTTTGACTACCCGCTGTCCGAGACCGAAAAAGCCCTGGGCTACACCTTGATGTGTTGCCACACAGCGGCCAGCAGCGAGCTGACGCTGGAATTGCTCGAAGCCAGTGGCCCGCAGGACATTCCCGAGCAACTGATTGCCACTCAGGTGCGCGCCATCACCCCCCTGGCACCGCACACCTTGCTGCTGCACTTGCAAACCCCGCGCACCCACCGGTTGCGCTTCATGGCCGGGCAATCGGTGCAACTGGGCCTGTGCCTGCCGGGGCAACCCGACACTCACACCACTTACCCCTTGGCCAGTTGCCCGTGTGACGACCGCAACCTGCTGTTTTTTGTAACCCGCAACGAGGCCGATCCGCTGGCATGCCACCTGTTTGCCCGCGATGTCAAACCCGGCGCAACACTCACCGTGCTGGGGCCCACGGGTGAGTTTGTGCTGGCTGACGGGCACCGCCCGCTGGTTTTTGCGGCGTGTGACGGCAGTTTTGGTCCCATCAAGAGCCTGATCGAACACGCCTTGTCACTCGACGCAGCCCCGTCCCTGTCGCTTTTTTGGCTGGCCACCCGCAGCGACGGGCACTTTTACAGCAACCAATGCCGCGCTTGGTCTGAGGCACTGGACCAGTTTGAATACGAGTTAGTGACACACTCCGACGTGGAGCTTGGCGCCTGGCAAATCGCCCAGGCCATGCGGGCTGACTTGTTCAACATCGACTGCGATTTCTATATCGCTGGCCCCGAAGGCTTTGTGCGCACCCTGTTTGAAGAAATGCGCAACACCGGTGTGGCCGCCAGCCAAATTTTTACGCTGGTGTTGTGAGCCCTTCCCCCAATGAGACTGACATGCTGACAACCACTTTACCCACCACCCCGCCCAGCGCCACCTATGCCCCGGCTGGCAACCCTGACCTGGATGTGCCCTTACCCGATTGCGCCGGAGGCGAATCCTTTGCCCTAATGGTGATTGGCCACAGCATGGCCCCCGAGTTTTTGGAGGGTGAAATCATCATCATCGAGCCTGAAGGGCTGGCCAAGGACGGCTCTTATGTGCTGGCCTGGCACCAGGAAGAATGGACCTTCCGGCAACTGCTGCACACCACCTCGGGTTGGATGCTGCACCCGTTAAGCCCCAATTTTCCTGACCTGCCAATTCCGGACTTGAGCGCCGTGCGCGGGGTGATCATTCAAAAAGCCTTGCCTGGGCGCAGACGCGCCTCCAAACACTACATCTGATCCACCCTCCTCTCGCCAACCCTTGAAGAAGTCACCGCATGCCTTACTACATCTACCGCGTCAAACCCTTCATGCAGTTGGACAAACTGTGTGAATATGGCAGCTTTAAAGAAGCCTCTGCCCAAGCCAAAATTTTGAGAACCACCGAGCCATCGGTTCCGAGCGTCAAAATCAAAGTGATGTTTGCAGAAAATGAGTTGCAAGCCGAAGACCTGCTGTGCCAAGTCCGCGTGGCAGGGCCAAAAGGCGACGACTGAAATGCACTTAAATCGACGAACTTGCCGTGACAAGAGATTGCGGAAAGCACCGCCAGATGACAACTACGTCGGCGTGCGCCGCCCATCAGTTGCGGACATGCCTTGTGGCAAACAATTTGACAATTGACAGATTCAAAGGAAAGACGCGTGACAAACCGAACAAGAAGACAACTGCTCAAAGGCTTGGCCGGTACGGCGGGCTTGTTGGCAGCAAACGCGGGTTGGACGCAGTCCCCACCGCAGAGTGCCGCAAACGCAGCCCCTCTGCCCGCCATTGGCAGCTTGCTTGAACTGCCAGAAGTTGCGTTGTTTGACGGCAGTGTGTTCAGACCTGCACAGGCCAGGGATCAGGTTCTGGTGATCTATTGGTGGGCC
>JBIJDQ010000332.1:0-3613 GCA_044344025.1 Rhodoferax sp. | reverse complement strand
CGTGGCCTTCAGCTGGAATAATTGCTACAAGCTGGTGCCCTACAACCTTACCGGCAACAAAGTACCTCGTGTGCCGCAGCATGCTGTGAACTTTCGCACTGGGTGGCAATTCGCGGAAGGCTGGAAAGTTACCGGCGAAGTGGACTACCGTGCTACATCCTTTGTTGACGAGGTCAATCAGGTTTCATGGCCACAGCGCACGGTATTCAATTTGACGCTGGACTACGGAACCAAAGTATCGTGGTTGTGGGGTAGCACATTGTCGGCATTTGTGCGGGTAGACAACGTGTTCGCGCAACGCTATTACACCATTGCGCGCGGCACCAACGACTCGCAGAGCTATGCGACGGCCAACAAGTATGACGGCGTCTACAACGCAGAGGACACCTCGCTCACGGTGGACCCAGGCCGTGTCTGGCGTGCTGGCCTTGTCATCCGCTTCTGATCAACGACCATGAACACGTTTAAAACAGTTGTTGAGTGGGGCATCATCGGGTTACTGGTCTTGCTGAGCGTTTGGGCAGTTGCCGTTGCACTGGACCGTGCCCGCCTTTACCGCACCATAACCATAACCAGTTTCACCAGCCGTGTCCGACTGGAAAAGGAGCTCACGCAGCGGCTTGCCATTATCAGCACCATTGCCGCAAACGCTCCCTATATCGGTCTACTGGGAACGGTTCTTGGAATCATGCTGACGTTCGAAGCGCTTGGCAGCAGCGGTGACATGGATGTAAAAACCATCATGACGGGTTTGGCTCTGGCACTCAAGGCGACGGCCTTCGGTATTGGAGTCGCCATACCTTGCGTCGCCATGAACAACACCTTGCGCCGGCGCGTTCGAGAGTTGCTCGCGGAGTACGACGAAGCACGGGGGGGCTGAAATGGAATCCGAAGAAATGGATTCCATCAATGTGGTTCCGCTCGTCGATGTGATGCTGGTGCTGCTAACCATCGTGCTGACCACCGCCACTTTCGTGGTGAATGGGCGAATCCCGGTGGATCTGGCAAGCTCCAAAACCGCGCAGGCAACACAAGTCGCGCCAATTGTCATCACATTGACTGCGGAGCGGCTGCTATACATGAATGACAAGCCCGTCCCCGATCTTGCAACTGCTCTCGGGCCATTGGCCCGTGATTCACTGGTGGTGGTAAGGGCTGACGGGCGTTTGGCGCTCAGTGCCTTTGTAGATCTGGTAGACCAGGTGAAGTCGCACGGGTTCAAGCAAGTCAGTCTGGAAGTCAAACGGACATGAGCACGCACCAGTTAGCCTCCACAAGCAACTGGCGGGACTGGCTTGTCTCTAGTGGCTTCCACGTACTGCTTGGGGCGACTCTGGTATGGGGCGTCAGCCACAGCCCCAAGCCCAACATACCACTAGCACTGGATGTATCGGTTGCATGGGCACCTCCTGAGCCGCCAGTAACACCGGCACCTGCCATCGAGCAAGCGCCAAGCCCGCCACCTCCACCGCCAACACCCGCAAAGTTCAAACCACCGGCGCCCACACCGGCAGCGACGCCGCAGACAACCCCGCCTGTTGTTGCACCGCCACTTGCTCCCGTGCAACAAACCCTCGCACCTGACACGGCTGTTGCGGCTGCGCCAACGGCACCTGCGCCGGTGGCCGCGCCGGCGACTTCAGCTGTTAATGCAAGCCCGACAACGCCAAGTGTCAAAGCAGCGCCACCCGGCCCAAGCACAACGCCCAAACCTGCGGACACATCGCGCTGGCAAGCACAGCTGGAGTCCATGTTGCTGTCCTACAAGCAATACCCGATGGTTGCAAGGCGCATGCGACAGGAAGGCATCGTCACCGTTGAGGCGCATTTTTCACCCCTTGGTGAACTCACCTTTTGCGTCGTCGCCATCAGTTCAGGATTCAAGTCTCTGGATGAAGCAGCACTAGCACTTGTTCGAAAGACTGCCGAAGCCGTTCGCACAAGCCATCAACCAGGGCGAAACGCGGAACTACGCATACCCATTGCATTTGAATTGAAGGAGTCCTGATATGAAACGCTGCATACTTATTCTGCTTCTGTGCTGCGTCAGTCCGTGGGCTGCCGCCATGGATCGGGTAGCCATTTTGTCTACCAAGTTTGTTCTGGACCGCAAGTTTCAACTGATGCAGTCTGCCGCGAAAGAGCAGGGTATCGACCTGGTTTGGACTCAAGTCGATCTGGAGGGCGAGGCGGGCGTGAAGCGTGTACTGGAAGGCGCACGATTTGTCATGTTCGATGCACCGCGTACCGATGACCAGGCCTTGATTGAACGGGTAGCTGGCAAACGACTACGCGAACTGGCGCTGCCAACAACCAGCATCAACGTTATGAGCCCGCCGGTCCGCCTGCGCGCGATCAATATTGACAAAGCGCAAGCCCAGCGGGTTTTTGAATATTACGTCGGTGGCACCCGGATCAACCATGAGCGGTTGTTTCAGTATCTCAACGCCTTGTTAAATGGAAAAGAGCTCGCTTCAGTACCGCCACCCATGGAACTGCCAAACGGTGGTATCTATCACCCCGGATATAACAAATTGGTTTTCGAAAATCTGCCGCAGTATCTGAATTGGTGGGAAAAGAAGTACGGGCGCAAGTGGCAAACCATGCCGGTAATTGGCATTGAAATGTCATCGACTTACATTTCTGACGGTCAGTCGCGCATGCTTGACGAGATGGTAGGGGCATTGGAAAAGGCCAATGCCCTGCCGCTCATGTTCTATCGAGGGTCACGAGTCGCGCGTGCACGCACGGAAGCCCAATCACCTGCAACCGTTGCTACTGCATCCGCTTCGGGTAAGCCGGCAGGTGACGTGGGTGGCGGGCGACCCGCCGCATCGGCTACTAACGATATGGGCGGATTCCCCAATCCGAAAGCAACCCGCGTGGTTCAGGTGGACGAGCCCCTCATTTCCATAGACGGCAAGCCAATTTTGAATGTGCTGTTGGTCAACACATTTTTAGGCGTGGACCCTGAATCCCGCAAGGCTTGGCATCAGGCGCTTGGCATTCCTGCCATCAACGTACTGTCCTACAGGGAAGGACCGCGCGCTGACTACCTCAAGGATACGGTTGGTGTGAACAGTTTCAATCTGCCATTTTCTCTTACCAATGCTGAATACATCGGCCTTCAAGATCCCGTTGTGCTCACTGCCAACGAAGGTGGTGAATTGGTGCCCATGCCTGAACAAATGCAGTTGCTGGTGCAAAAAAGCGTCAACCTTGCGCGGCTTCAAACCATGCCAAATGCAGACAAGCAAGTCGCCCTATTCTTCTGGAACAACCCGCCAGGGGAAAAAAATCAGGGTGCTTCCAATATGAACGTGCCGCGCTCTATCGCTTATCTGGTAGACCAACTCAAGCAGGAAGGTTATGCCTTTACCAGCACCACAGAACAGGAAGTTATCGCGGCAGTTGCGCAAATGTTGCGCCCTGCGTACCGCCCGGGAACCATGGCAGAGTTGTTGAAGAGTCCGCACTGGGACTTTTTACCAATGGTCGAATACAAGCGTTGGTTTGCCACGCTTCCGGCAAACGTTCGCCAGAGCGTGGAAAAGTATTGGGGAGCACCTGAAAAAAGCTATTGGATCAGCAAGCGAGATGGTGTGACAGGCTT
>JBIJDQ010000331.1:0-3617 GCA_044344025.1 Rhodoferax sp. | reverse complement strand
TGCACACCTTGTACCAACAAAACGTCAAGGCGCGCACCAATTTCTTCGTCGAATGGATGGCGCTTGACTTGATCCGTGATGCGGATGGGGATGTTGTGGGTGTCACCGCCCTAGAAATGGAAACCGGTGAAGTTCACATCTTGCAAGCCAAGAGCGTGATGATGGCATCTGGTGGTGCTGGCCGTATTTTTGCAGCATCCACCAACGCCTTCATCAACACAGGCGACGGGTTGGGCATGGCAGCACGTGCAGGTATTCCGCTACAAGACATGGAATTTTGGCAGTTCCACCCGACAGGCGTTGCCGGTGCGGGCGTGTTGCTCACCGAAGGGTGCCGGGGTGAAGGCGCTATCTTACGCAACAGCAATGGTGAGCGCTTCATGGAACGTTATGCCCCCACCATGAAGGACTTGGCACCACGCGACTTTGTGTCACGCTGCATGGATCAGGAAATCAAAGAAGGCCGGGGTTGTGGCCCAAACAAGGACTACATCAATCTTGACATGACCCATCTTGGCGCGGACACCATCGCTCTGCGCTTGCCCAGCGTTCAGGAAATTGGCCATAACTTTGCCAACGTCGACATCACCAAAGAGCCAATCCCGGTGATTCCTACCAATCACTATCAGATGGGTGGTATTCCCAGCAGCATCAGTGGTCAGGTGGTTGCCCCTGATAGCACTGGTGCTCAGAAAATTGTCAACGGCCTTTACGCCGTGGGTGAGTGTTCATGCGTAAGTGTTCACGGTGCCAATCGGCTGGGCACCAACTCTTTGCTGGACATTGTGGTTTTTGGACGTGCGGCAGGTCTTCACATCATTGAATACAACAACAAAAACACCGAGCACAAAGACCTGCCAGCCAACGCTGCAGACATTTCTTTGGAGCGTCTGAACCGCCTGAACACCGCCACAACCGGCGAATACGCACAGGTGGTTGCTGGCGACATACGGAACACCATGCAACAACATGCCAGTGTCTTTCGTACCCAAGCCAGCATGGACGAAGGAGTTGCCAAGATTGCCAAATTGCGTGAACGTGTCAACAACATCAAGCTGACGGACAAATCTCAAATTTTCAACACCGAGCGCATTGAGGCACTGGAGGTCGAAAACATGATTGAAGTTGCCCAATCCACCATGGTGTCAGCAGCCGCTCGTCATGAATGCCGCGGCGCACACAGCGTGATGGATTACGACCGCCCTGCCGATGACCCAACCAGCCCACTAGGTCGCGACGACACCAACTGGATGAAACACACCTTGTGGAACAGCGCAACCAACAGCCTCAGCTACAAACCAGTGATTCTGAAGCCGTTAACGGTGGCATCTGTGCCGCCGAAAATTCGTACATTCTGATTTTTGGGGCATAGGCCATGTGGTCTGGCCCCGCAAGTGTTTACTCGTGGGACAACTCGCCATTGGCGCTGGGTCCACCTAATTTAGAAAGCAAATCATGGCTAAACGTACGATTCAAATTTATCGCTACAACCCAGATACCGACAGCAAGCCTTACATGCAAACCATCGAGCTTGAACTCGACGGTACCGAACGCATGTTGCTTGATGTTTTGACCAAGCTTAAAGCCGTTGACCCCACCATTTCCTACCGACGCTCGTGCCGCGAAGGCATTTGTGGCTCGGATGCAATGAACATCAATGGAAAGAATGGTTTGGCTTGTCTGATCAACATGCGCACATTGCCTGACACGATCGTGCTCAAACCACTGCCAGGCCTACCTGTGGTGCGCGACTTGATTGTGGACATGACGCTGTTTTTCAAACAGTACCACTCTATCAAGCCCTATTTAGTCAACGACACTCGCCCACCAGAAAAAGAGCGCCTGCAGAGTCCTGAGGAGCGGGACGAACTCAATGGCTTGTACGAGTGCATTTTATGCGCCAGTTGTTCCACCAGTTGCCCGGTGTTCTGGTGGAATCCTGACAAATTTGTTGGTCCTGCGGGTCTGCTACAAGCCTACCGGTTCATTGCTGACAGCCGCGACGAGGCAACCAGCGAGCGCTTGGACAACTTGGAAGACCCCTACCGACTGTTCCGCTGCACCACCATCATGAACTGTGTGGACGTATGTCCAAAGGGTCTGAACCCCACGGCAGCCATTGGCAAGATCAAAGAGTTGATGGTGCGTCGGGCCATTTAATTCGGCTTTGATTCAAGAAGCCCGTATGGATGCCACTGACGAACTCATCGATGAAAGAGTGCTTAGCAAATTGCGGTGGCGATGCCGTCGGGGTCTGCTCGAAAACGACATTTTTATCGCCCGATTCTTCAAAAAGTTTGCAACCACGCTCACTGTCAAGCAGGTGCAAGGTCTGAACGCTCTAATGGATTTAAGCGATTCGGACTTGCTGGATTTGCATCTTGGGCGCAGGACCTTGGCCCAGGTAGATGCGAATCTTGTGCAAGAAGAAGTATGCGAAGTTTTAAGTATGTTGAAAGAACCACCTGAAAGGTCACAATGAAGCTAGCTGAAAATAAAGCCACGATGTCGTTTAGCAACGGCAGTCCAAGTGTCGATTTGCCCGTTTATCAGGGTACTGTTGGCCCAGATGTCATTGACATTCGCAAGCTCTATGGCCAAACGGGCATGTTCACATATGACCCCGGTTTTTTGTCAACGGCATCTTGCCAATCTTCCATCACCTACATTGACGGCGACAAGGGTGAATTGCTTTACCGTGGCTACCCAATCGAGCAATTGGCGACCCAATGTGATTACCTTGACACCTGCTACCTCTTGCTGAAGGGCGAGTTGCCAAAGCAAAAGGAACGCGTTGACTTCCATAAACTCGTGATCAACCACACCATGGTTAACGAGCAAATGCAATTCTTCATGCGCGGGTTCCGCCGTGATGCGCACCCGATGGCGGTCCTGACTGGCTTGGTGGGGGGTCTTTCGGCTTTCTACCATGACAGCACTGACATCAACAACCCGCAGCACCGCGACGTGGCTGCGATTCGTTTAATTGCCAAAATGCCAACATTGGTTGCCATGGCCTACAAATACGGCATTGGTCAACCCTACATGTACCCGCGCAATGACCTGAGCTACGCTGGTAACTTCCTGCGCATGATGTTTGGTACACCTTGTGAAGAATACGTGGTTAACCCAGTGATTGAACGGGCCATGGACCGGATCTTCATTTTGCATGCTGACCACGAACAAAATGCGTCGACTTCCACGGTGCGTTTGTGCGGCTCGTCAGGCACCAACCCTTTTGCAGCCATTGCAGCCGGTGTGGCCTGTTTGTGGGGTCCCGCCCACGGTGGTGCCAATGAAGCCTGCCTCAATATGCTTGAAGACATCCAACGTCAAGGCGGTGTCGCCAAGGTGGGTGAATTCATGGAGCAAGTTAAGGACAAGAATTCCGGTGTCAAGTTGATGGGTTTTGGGCACCGTGTGTACAAGAACTACGACCCACGCGCCAAGCTGATGCAAGAAACATGCGACGAAGTACTCGCTGAGTTGGGCTTGGAAAACGATCCTTTGTTCAAGTTGGCCAAGGAACTCGAAAAGATTGCCTTGGAAGACGAGTATTTTGTGTCACGCAAGCTCTACCCCAACGTCGACTTCTACTCCGGTATCGTCCAGCGCGC
>JBIJDQ010000330.1:0-3625 GCA_044344025.1 Rhodoferax sp. | reverse complement strand
TTGGCCGGGCCGATTTCTCGCTCACCGTTGAAGGGGTGGAATACCTGGCCCATGTGCGCGATGGCCTGACCATGCTGCAAAAGTTTCCCAGCTCGGCCGCCCTGCCCGGCAAACGCAAGCTTCGCCTAGCGGTGACCCCGACGTTTGCCCGTTCGATTTTGATTCCGCGCCTGCGCCAGTTCACCGAGGCCTACCCCGAGATTGACCTGACGCTGCAAATCTCGATACCGCTGCTGGACGTGGTGGCTGAAGACGCAGACCTGATGATCCGTTTTGGCACCGGGCGTTATGCCGACGTGGAGCATGTGTGCCTGCTCAAGGACGATGTCACCCCCCTGGCCTCACCCGCCTTTGTGCGCGAACACGGCCCGTTTGAGGTGGCGCAAGACCTGGAAGGCGAGACCCTGCTGCGCAGCCCGCTGGAGCCCTGGCGCACCTGGTTTGCCGCCCAAGCGCTGGACTGGCCCGAACCGGTGGACGGCTCGCAGTTCAACGACATTGGCCTGATGTGCGACGGTGCCGCAGCCGGCATGGGCATTGGGCTGGTGCGGCTGAAACTGGCGGTGCCTTGGCTGGAAAACGGCTCACTGGTGCGCCTGGGCACAGGCGGTGTGTTCAGTGCCAATGTGCCGAGCCCGCACGCCCACTACCTGTGCTGGCGCACCGGCATGATGGAACGCTGGGAATGTGTGGCCTTTGCCGCCTGGTTGAAGCAAAGTTTGGTGTAAATCAGGCATTGGTGCTTATTCAGTAAGCCTAAGCAGCTATCATTTTAGTAACTCAGCGTAAACTGCGTACCCTTGAAACTGAACACCGCGTGGTGCAGATGGATGCGCTCCAGCATCACCTCTGGCGCGGCCAGGTTGCCTTGGGTGAGCACCAGTTTGTTGACCAGCAACAGGCTTTGGCTTGGGCTGTCTGAATACACCACGCCGGTAATCACCAAAGGCGGAACCTGACGGCGAAGTTCTTCGGGCAGCTCACTCAAAGGCGCGACTTTTGGTGCAACGGCCTGGGTGGCAGGTGCCGCAGGAATGGCAGCCACTGACACCGTGGCTTTGGAGGCGGCGTGCAAGGGGCGCGGCAACCCCGCGTTGACAGGTGCGGTAACTGGCGCGGGTACAGATGCAGAGACCGGTGTTGTTGCAGCGGTCGACATATTGACTGGGGTTGCTACGCTCACTTGGGCTGGTAAGGCTTTAGGCTCAACTTTTGGGGCTGCTGGCGCAAGGGTTGCGGGTGCCGCCGGGGCTGGCAACGGGGGCAATGGGTTTGGCGCAACAGGGGCTGTTGCCAATGGCACACTTACGGGTGCCTGCGGCGCTGGCGCAGGCCAAAACCAGACCACCGCCGCCAACACCACCAGCGCCAGGCTGCTGCCCGCCACCCACCGGCCCACGGTGCGCCGCACACCACCCGTTGGCTCAGCGGCTGTACGCGCCATTTGCTGGCTGTGCAAACCGGGCACGGCACCACGTTCGCGTTCGGCCTCGGCGCGTTTGAGGGCATCAAGAATGTAGGACATGGATTAAACGGGTGGATTAGCGAGGCTCTGTTTGCAGCCGTGGCGCGGTTGAACCAATGGTGCGCTCAAGCTGCATGAAGGTCAGCGGGCCGGGTTGGCCGTCGGGCTCCAGCCCCTGGGTGCGTTGAAAGGCGCGCACCCTGGCCCGCAGATCGGCATTCAGCACCGCTGGCGCACTGCCTGCACCTGGCAGCGGTAGGCCGTCCAGCTGGGCCAGATGCTGCATCAGCACCGCCGTGGCAGGCCCGGCATTGCCGTCGCTCAAGGCCGGGGTGTAAGCCGGTGGCGGTTGCCAGTAGGTGGCAAAGTCACCTTGCCACAAGGCAGCCAGAGCTGCCAGCTTGACCCGATGCACCCCTGTCGCAGTGGCCAAAGTGGCGGTTTGTGCCGACAATCCCACCAGCACGGCGTACACCGGCGCGCTGCTGCCCGAGCGCAGCGTCAATAGGCCGGGGCGGTCCAGTTGGCGCAACTGGGGCAGGGTGAGTTTGCTGGCCTGGTGGCATTGCATGGGTACCAATGCCGCATCTTGGCATGGCTCACCCGCGACGGCGGGCAATTTCCAGACACTGGCCAAGCCCCGCCAAGCCGTTGGCAGATCAGATGCCATGGCAGGCCACAAGGTGGCAAGGTCCTCAAGGGCAGGCAGCGTGGGCAACAGAGGTGGCGTGGGCGCACTGGCTGCAACCGTGGGCTGGCTGGTCGCCGAAACGGCGGGTACCGCTTGCGGCGCGACCTTAACCCACTGTTGCGGCTTGGCAGCATCCGGCCACAGCAGGTAGCCCACCACGGCAGATCCTGCCAACACGGCCAAACCACCCAGCGCTGCCGCGCGTCTTGTGGCCGACCAAAATTCCTGGTGATCACCCGCCGTGCCAAACACTTCTTCAGCGGCCTTGTTCACCACCCGTTGATCTACCCGCTGCTGGCCATTGGCCCAGGCGCCCAGCATGGACCTGCCACACAGCAGGTTGATGCGCCGTGGCACACCGTGCGCCAGACGATGAATGCGCGCCAGCGCCCGGGCATCAAACGGCAACGCGCCGCTATGGCCAGCGACAGCCAAGCGGTGTTCAATGTACTGTGCGGTTTCAGGTGCGTTGAGCGCGTCCAGATGAAACCGGGCTATCACCCGCTGAGCCAATTGCTCCAGCTCTGGCGCTGCCAGCATGGTGCGCAGCTCGGGTTGCCCAATCAGCACAATTTGCAGCAGCTTGCGGGCGTTGGTTTCCAGGTTGGTCAGCAGGCGCAGTTGCTCCAGCACCTCGGGGGCCAGGTTTTGTGCCTCGTCAATGATCAGGACACAGCTTTGTCCGGCTGCGTGGCTTTGCAACAGAAACGTGTTGAGCGCATCAATGTAGCCTTTGGCCGTGGGCGTTTGGGCCGAAGCCTGTGCCACGGCGATGTGAAACTCGTCACAAATCGACTGCAGCAGTTCAATGGCATTGAGCTTGGGGTTGAAGATGTAGGCCACATGGCAACCGCTGGGGATCTGCTCCAGAAAGCAGCGGCAAATGGTGGTTTTGCCCGTGCCAATGTCGCCCGTGAGCAACACAAAACCACCCCCAGTGCCACTGCCGGAGTCGTCCTGGCCCGCCACGCCATACAGCAGGTGCGCCAAGGCCTCACGGTGGCGCTCGCTCATGAAGAGAAAGCGCGGGTCAGGGGCGATGGAGAACGGGTCTTGCGTCAGGCCAAAGTGGTGCGAATACATAGGCTGCAAGCATAACGCTGCCGAATTGGTCAGGCAGGCGCACCCATGGCCGGAACCCGCACCACAAACTCGGCCCCGCCATCAGGGTGGTTGCTTGCGCTGAGGGTGCCGCCATGGCGCTCCACGATGCCGTAGCTGATGGACAACCCCAGCCCAGTGCCCTTGCCCACCGGCTTGGTGGTGAAAAATGGCTCAAAAATCCTGGAGGCCACCTCGGGGGCAATGCCCGGACCGTTGTCATGCAAGGAGATCACCACCCAATGGGCCTCGCGCCGCGCGCAGATGTGCAGTTTTGGGGTCATGCCGGTCGGGGTGCAGGCCGCGTCATAAGCGTTCTGGATCAGGTTCATCAGCACTTGCAGAAGTTGCCCGGCGTTGCCCATCAC
>JBIJDQ010000329.1:0-3636 GCA_044344025.1 Rhodoferax sp. | reverse complement strand
CCCTGAGGGCGGCGGGGGGCCAAATTACGCGGGAATGTAAGTCCCATTTCAGTCTATTTATTTCTAATCAAGCGCTCACATGAACGACCAAAACGGCTACGACATTGAAGACCTGGACATCAAGGTCATTGACGGCAAAGCCACCGTCAAGGTGGACTCGTTTGCGCGGCGTACAGCCAAAACTGCAACCAAGGCCACGGCCACGGCCTGAACTCCTTCTATTTGTACATTTCCGAAAGCATTGTTCATGACCTACCAAGCCCCCCTGAAAGACATGTTGTTTGCCATGCAGACCCTCGCTGGCCTGCCCGCCGTGAGCGCCCTGCCCGGCTTTGAAGACTACGACCAGGACACCGCCCAGGCCGTGCTGGAAGAGTCTGCCAAGTTTTGCGAAGGTGTGGTAGCGCCCCTGAACTGGGAAGGTGACAAAAACCCCAGCAGCTGGAAAGACGGCGTCGTCACCACCACGCCGGGCTTCAAGGAAGCTTTCAAACAGTTTGCCGAAGGCGGCTGGCAAGGTGTGATCCACCCCACGGAATTTGGTGGACAGGGTTTTCCCAAGCTTATCGCCACGCCGTGTGCCGAAATGCTGCACGCCGCCAGCCTGTCGTTTGCGCTGTGCCCCATGTTGACCGATGGCGCGATTGAAGCGCTGCTGGTGGCTGGCAGCGACGACCTCAAGGCCAAGTTTGCCGCGAAGCTCATCAGCGGCGAGTGGACAGGCACCATGAATTTGACCGAGCCGCAAGCAGGCTCCGACTTGGCTGCCGTGCGCTCACGCGCCGAACCACAGGTGAATCCATCTGGGCAGGCCGACGGCACTTACAAGGTGTTTGGCACCAAGATTTACATCACCTATGGTGAGCACGACATGACCGAGAACATCGTGCATCTGGTGCTGGCCCGGGTGCCTGGTGCGCCTGAAGGCGTGAAAGGCATCTCGCTGTTCCTGGTGCCCAAGTTCCTCGTGAACGATGACGGCTCTTTGGGTGCGCGCAACGACGCCTGGTGTGTGTCAATCGAACACAAACTCGGCATCAAGGCCAGCCCCACAGCGGTGCTGCAGTTTGGCGATAACGGTGGTGCCGTCGGCTACGTGGTGGGCGAAGAAAACCGGGGCCTGGAGTACATGTTCATCATGATGAACGCAGCCCGCTTTGCTGTGGGCATGCAAGGCATTGCCATTGCCGACCGTGCCTACCAAAAGGCCGTGCGTTTTGCCCATGACCGCGTGCAGAGTCGTGACCTGGCGGGCTCCGACGGCCCGGTGTCGATCATTCACCACCCGGATGTCAAACGCATGTTGCTCACCATGCGCGCCCACGTGGAAGGCACCCGCGCTTTGGCCTACGTGGCCGCCGCCGCGAGCGATGCCGCGCACCACGACCCCGTTGAAGCCGTGCGCAAAAGCAAGCAGGCCGTTTACGAATACCTGGTGCCAGTGGTTAAGGGCTTTTCGACCGAGATGTCGATTGAGATGGCCAGCCTGGGCGTGCAGATTCACGGCGGCATGGGCTTTATTGAAGAAACCGGTGCCGCCCAGCACTTGCGAGATGCCCGCATTCTGACCATTTACGAAGGCACCACGGCCATTCAGGCCAACGACATCGTGGGCCGCAAGACCCTGCGCGACAAGGGTGCCGTGGCCAAAGCCTTGTGCGCCGAGATTGCCGCCACCGAGCAGGACCTGGCTGCGCACTGCAATGACGACTGCACCACCATGCTGATTGCGCTGATGGAGGGCCGCCGCGCACTCGAAGACACGATTGACTTCATTGTGGCCAACGGCAAGAGCAACCCAAAAACGGTGTACGCCGGTGCGGTGAACTACCTCAAGCTGACCGGCATCGTGCTGTGTGGCTGGCAAATGGCCCGCGCCATGATGGCCGCCCAGGACCAGATGGACAGCGACCCCGCTTTCTTTACCGCCAAGGTGATCACCGCCCGCTTCTACGCCGAATCGGTGCTGACGCAGGCGGCTGGGCTGGCAAAAAGCATCCAGCTTGCCGGGCCCACCACCAACCGCATGTCGGTTGATTTATTCTGAATTTTGGAGCATTGAATGAAAGTCCTGGTCGCAGTCAAACGCGTGGTGGACTACAACGTGAAAGTCCGGGTCAAGTCGGACAACACCGCAGTAGACACCGCCAACGTCAAAATGAGCATGAACCCCTTCGACGAAATCGCCATTGAGGAAGCCGTGCGCCTGAAGGAGAAAGGCATTGCGACCGAAATCATTGCGGTGTCCTGCGGTGTCACCCAATGCACCGAGACCCTGCGCACCGCCATGGCCATTGGCGCTGACCGCGCCATTTTGGTGGAGAGCACCGAAGAACTGCAACCCCTGGCCGTGGCCAAACTACTCAAAGCCCTGATCGACAAAGAACAACCTGGCCTGGTGATTTTGGGCAAACAGGCCATTGACGACGACTGCAACCAGACCGGCCAAATGCTCGCCGCCCTCGCGGACTTGCCCCAAGTCACCTGCGCCAGCAAAATCGAGATGGTGGACGGCAAAGCCCACATCACCCGCGAAGTTGATGGTGGCTCCGAGACACTGTCCGTCACCCTGCCTGCCGTCATGACTGCAGACTTGCGCCTGAACGAGCCACGTTATGTGACCCTGCCCAACATCATGAAGGCCAAGAAAAAGCCGCTTGAAACCCTCAAGCCCGCTGACCTGGGTGTCGATGTCACCCCGCGCATCAAGACCCTCAAGGTCAACGAGCCACCGAAACGCAGCGCTGGCATCAAGGTGCCCGATGTCGCCACCCTGGTGGACAAACTCAAGAACGAAGCCAAAGTCATTTAAGCCATTCATTTGATTGAACAATAAGGAACACAAAATGACCACCCTTGTTATTGCCGAACACGACAACGCCAGCCTCAAGCCCGCCACCCTTAACACCGTCACCGCCGCCTTGCAGTGTGGTGGTGACCTCCATGTGCTGGTCGCTGGCCACAACGCAAGCCCAGCAGCAAGCGCTGCCGCCCAAGTTGCCGGGGTCAGCAAAGTCATCCACATCGAGGCCGATACGTTGGCCCATGGCATTGCAGAAAACGTCACCGCCCAAATTCAGGCCATCGCGGCCAACTACAGCCACATCCTGTTTGCCGCCACCGCATCGGGCAAAAACATCGCCCCACGCCTGGCGGCCAAACTTGATGTGGCCCAGATCAGCGACATCACCAAAGTGCTCAGCCCTGACACCTTTGAGCGCCCCATCTATGCGGGCAACGCCATGGCCACCGTGCAAAGCCTGGACGCCACCAAGGTGCTGACCGTGCGTACCACGGGTTTTGATGCGGCAGTTCAGGGTGGGCAAGCACCGGTAGCTATTGAATCAATAGCACCTGTAGCCACTTCGGGTGCCACAAGCTATGTGGGCAGCGAGATCGCCAAGAACGACCGCCCCGAACTCACCGCGGCCAAGATCATCGTCAGTGGGGGTCGGGCTTTGGGCTCACAGGAGAAGTTCAACGAAGTCATGACCCCTCTGGCCGACAAACTCGGTGCCGCCATTGGCGCCAGCCGGGCTGCAGTCGATGCAGGTTACGCGGCCAACGATTTGCAAGTGGGCCAGACCGGCAAGATTGTGGCGCCGCAGCTCTACATTGCCGCTGGTATCAGCGGTG
>JBIJDQ010000328.1:0-3637 GCA_044344025.1 Rhodoferax sp. | reverse complement strand
GATGCCCGCTTTGGCAAGGTGCTGGGCAACTACCTGGCACTGATCAAGGCACAAAAAGGCCTGATCTGGTTCACCAGCTTTTTTGGCCAGGCGGCCACCGTGTTTCCGTTTGTGGTGGCTGCGCCGCGTTTTTTCAGCGGGGCCATCCAACTGGGTGAACTGATGCAAATCTCAAGCGCGTTTGGTCAGGTGCAAGGGTCATTGAGCTGGTTTGTGGACAACTACAGCAGCTTGGCCGCATGGCGGGCCACGACCGACCGTTTAACCAGTTTTGAGGCATCTTTACAGGCTGTAGTGCAAGCAGATAAAGCACTTGTAGCTATTGATTCAGAAGCATTGAACACCACCAACCTGCACCTTGCCCTGCCCGATGGCAGCGTGCTGCTGGACCAGGCCACGCTGCATGCCCAGGCTGGCGACAGTATTCTGCTGCAAGGGCCATCGGGGGCGGGCAAATCAACGCTGTTTCGGGCATTGGCAGGCATTTGGCCGTTTGCCAGCGGCCATTTGCAACGCCCGGCAGACACCATGTTCATCCCGCAACGGCCCTATTTCCCCAATGGTCCGCTGCGTGAGGCGCTGGCCTACCCGCAAAACGCCAGCCAATTCAGCGACGCACAGCTGCGCCAGGCCCTGGCTGACGCACAACTGCCAGCCCTACTGGACCAACTTGACCGCGCCGAAGCCTGGGGCCAAACCCTCTCGGGCGGCGAGCAGCAGCGCCTGGCCATTGCCCGTGTGTTGCTGAAAAAACCAAAATGGGTGTTTGCCGACGAAGCCACCAGTGCACTGGATGAAGCCACTGAAAATAAACTGTATAAAACGCTTGTAGCGCATGTCCACAGGGCACAAGGCGCTATTGTTTCAATAGCCCACAAACCCAGCGTGGCCGCTTTTCACAAGCGTCTATGGGTACTGGAAAAGCAGCCAGAAGGTACCGCAGCCCGTTTTGTGGTGCGCCAAGCCTTGGCTCAAGACTGAGGTTTTTCAGAAGACTGAGATTTTTCAGTCTTGTTGATCTTGGTGGGTGAGTAGGTAAACACCTGCTGTGACAACACCCCTTGCGCCCCGTCGAGCTTGCTGGGCACCTGCAGCGCCTGGTTTTTGACCTCTTGCTGCACCTGAACGGCACTGGCACTGGCCGTCCAAAGTGACTTCAGGTGGTCAAGCAGCAGCTGGTACATCGGGGGGGCCGGGGGTGGCTTGACCTCTTCAGTCTCTGGCTTTTTAATGGTCCAGTCGCTGGGTTTGCCCACATCGGACCCTGGGCGAATCGGATCAGACACGCTGGTGTAGACACCTTCACCAAAATTGGGCTTGTCGGCCTGGTTGATCATGTTGATCACGCTGGGCGTGGGCTCAATGTCTCCCGGGGCTTGACTCGTTGGATTTACCGGTGCCACTGGCACAACTTTCCCCGTCGCAAGCGAAGCCGACTCCACGGCAACGGGCCGCGTGTTGGGGATTCGGTCAATGGAAGGCAGTTGCATGGTGTGTGAGGCTACAGAATGGGTCTGGGGTCTTTCCTCCGTTCGTAGGTTTATTAACGGCAGAATTGAGGGGTTATTTAGGCCTATTTCTGAAAATTTTTTAAAAATTTTCGGGTTTTCCCCAATTCAGCCCCTCAGAACACCCAAAAAAATCGATTCACCCACCTGACCCTCAGTGGGCCGCGTCTCAGGCACTAGCCCATAGCACCCGATTGCGGCCACCGTGCTTGGCGGCATAAAGACTGCGGTCGGCATTGCCGAACAAACCAGCGTCCACCTCAGACAGCATCGGTACCTGTGTTGCACCGCCCAGGCTGATGGTCAGCCACGGACTGGTGCCTGACTCGGGGTAGGAAATTTGCAGGTGTTCAACTTCAACCCGCAGTTTTTCGGCCACCGCCTGCGCACCACCCGCGTCAATGTCAGGCAACACCACCACAAACTCCTCACCCCCATACCGCGCGACAAAATCAGAAGAACGGTTCAGCGCCGCCTGAATGGTTTGAGCCACCCGCCGCAGAACCTGGTCGCCAGCAGCATGCCCATAGGTGTCGTTAAACACCTTGAAATGGTCAACATCCACCATAAGCAACGACAAGGGACTGTTGCTGCGCTTACAACGCCGCCACTCCCGCTCATAAACCTCGGTGAACCGGCGCCGGTTGGGAATCTCCGTCAGGCTGTCAATCAGGGCGAGTTGTTCGAGCAAGCGCCTTTGGTGAACCGCCTGCAAATGGTTGCGCACCCGCACCCGCACAATGGGCGGGTGAAATGGCTTGGCAATGTAGTCCACCGCGCCCAATTCCAGCCCAAGTTCTTCATCGGCCGCCGAATCCAGTGCCGAGACAAATATGACCGGTATGTGGCGCGTGAGGTCATTTGCCTTGAGTGCCCGAATGACGTTAAAGCCGTCCATCTGAGGCATCAACACATCCAGCAAAATCAGGTCTGGCAGGTGCTCCTGCGCCTTCTGAAGCGCCTGAATGCCGTTTTTCGCCAGGATGATCTGGTAGTCGTCCTGCAATAACTCGGTCAGCAAGGTGCGATTTTGCTTCTCGTCGTCAACCACCAAAAGGGTAAATGTGCTGCTCATACCAGTTGAGTTGCCAGAGTTGTTCGCAAACGCGCCACCACTGTTAATGCTTCCTTGTATTCGATGTCGTCAATCAGGTCTCTCAAAAGGTGCAGATCGTCCTGCTGGCGAGGGTCTTGCAAACATGCGTTGACTTCGCCAAGCACGCGCCCAGCAGCGGCATCGTCGTGCGCCAGCAAGGTTTCCAAGCGGTCCAGCAAGGCCATCTGTTGCACCTTTGATGCCGGTGCAGACCGCTCATCACCGCGCCCGGGTGCCAAATGATAATCGGGCAACACAGCCAGTGCCTTGACAACCTGCCGCAGGGCCCCGACAAACGCCTCAAACTCGGCGACAGCCAGCTGGTTTTGGGCATAACGCTCCTCCAGCGCCTTGGCCGCTGACGACAAGGCGTGTGCACCAATGGTTGCCGCTGCAGACTTCACCGAGTGCGCCAGGCGCCGGGCCAACACATAGTCCGCCTGCGCCAACGCCTTGGTGATGTCGTCAGCAGCGGCACCAAACTCCCGGTTGAATCCGTTCAGTATCTGCCTGTAAAGCAAGGGGCGACGCATGTGGTTCACCAACCCTCGCTCAACATCGATGCCTTCGAGTGCCGGAAAGGGGCATTGGCCAGCCTCATCAGCCTGCACCAGCGGCAGGCGAGGCAGCGGGTTGTGCCCTTGATCGGCCTCCAGACGCGGGGCAATCCAGCGCAGCAGGGCCGAGAACAAGACCTCTTGGTCAATCGGTTTGGTCAGGTGGTCGTTCATGCCGGCCTCAAGACTGCGCTCGCGGTCACCCGTCATGGCATTGGCCGTCATGGCCAAAATCGGCAGTTGTGCAAAACGCGTGTTGCTGCGAATGGCGCGGGTGGCCGCCAACCCGTCCATCACCGGCATCTGGATGTCCATGAGCACCAGGTCGTAATGGTTTTGGGTGACTTTGTCCACCGCTTCCTGACCGTTGACTGCCACGTCGGCCCCCAGACCGGCTTGCTCCAAAAAGGCCAGCGCCACCATTCGGTTCACTTCCACATCATCCACCAGCAGAATGCGCGCATGCCTGATGCCGC
>JBIJDQ010000327.1:0-3660 GCA_044344025.1 Rhodoferax sp. | reverse complement strand
GCCCAACTTTAATGGGCTAATTTTGGTGGCGATGGGTACCAGTTTGGCTCTTGCCTTGCCATTTGCCGCGTTTATGTTTCCAGAGCAGACTGTGCTTTACAGACTGCTGTTTGTTGTCGGCTTGGCAGTGATGTCTGCCATCTGGATTGCCACAGTTTTTTTGACTGGCATGAAGCATTACCGGGCAATTGTTTTCATTTTCTTTGTTGGTTACAGCGCAACATTGGGCTTGGCGTTGCTGTTTCGACCATTTTTGGGCATGGATGGACTTTTGCTTGGCTTTGTGCTGGGCCACTATTTGTTGCTGATGGGAATGATCTGGTTGGTTTATCGCAACTACCACTCTGACCGTTTTGTTGCTTTTGATATCTGGAAACCGGGTGCCATGTACCTAAGTTTGATGGCAACAGGCTTCTTCTTCAATTTGGGTGCGTGGATAGACAAACTGATGTTTTGGTACTTCCCCGACACGGGGCAACAGGTCATTGGGCCGCTGCACGCGTCGGTCATCTATGACTTCCCCATCTTCCTGTCCTATTTGTCGGTGATACCCGGCATGGCGGTGTTCCTGGTGCGCATTGAAACCGACTTTGTCGAGTACTACATCAAGTTTTATGATGCCGTCAGAGAAGGTGCAACACTGGATTACATTGAGCGCATGCGTAACCATATGGTGTATCACGTACAGCGTGGCCTGTTTGACATTGCAAAAATTCAAGCCATCGCTGTGCTGGTGACCTTTGCACTGGGCGGTGTCCTGTTGGAGTGGATAGGAATTTCGCCACTCTATTTGCCGCTGCTTTATGTTGATGTGGTGGGTGCGGCGTTGCAAGTGGTGCTATTGGGAATACTGAACGTGCTGTTCTACCTCGACCAACGGCGTGCAGTTCTTGCGCTGACAATGATGCTCCCCGCAACCAATGTGGTCCTCACCGCTATCTCGTTATTCCTGGGTCCGGCTTGGTTCGGCTACGGTTTTGCACTGTCCATGTTGATCACCGTTCTTACTGGTGTCTGGATACTGAACCGAAAGCTGGAGCACCTTGAATACCAGACATTTATGCTGCAGTGAGAGCCCGATGACCTTGAAGGTACTGAAAGTCATCCCACACCTCAAACCGAAAAACTTGCCTGGAACACATAGTCGCCTGGCTTAAGGCTCTCAAAAATCAACACCGCACGGTAGTCGTCCAACATGACCACCCTCGGTACAACTTGCCCGATCTTGGTAGAGCGCACCGAGGGGAGCAACCCCTTCTGCGGCAACATGATCACAAACGTAGCGCCGTTGACTGGCTGTGTACCCTTGACAGTGACGTTGAAGTCCAATCGTTTTCCAGCAATTGAGGACGAAATCGTGATTCGCTCACGATCCCGCCACCATTGGGCAACTTGACCACTTGATGCCAACCACACCTGATTTCGGCGAGTTTGCAGGTGGGTCAAAAAGGCGGGCATGGCCTGGCGTAACACGCTGCCTTCATCGAAATTTTGACTGTGAATGCTCAAAAATCCCAATGCTCCCGTGTCGGCGGCCAAGTCAAAGTCGTCAACCAAGGCCTTGGTGGTTTGGATGACATCGAGCTTTTCCCAATACAGATTGATGTCGTCACGCTGGGTTCGCGCCAACACAATCAAGGCATCTTCCACAGGAACACCTTGCATTTTCACCAGCGTGGGCACTCGCCCCTCAAGCCTGCTGGGGTCTGCGGCGTGGTGACGAATGCCATGTTTGTGCAGTAGCAACTCGGTTGCGGCGTCATACCCTTCAGTGGGTGCGCGAAACCCCGTTATGGTGGAGGTGTCGGACAGCACTGAGGCGAGTTCTGCCTTCATGTTCAGGATACGCTGCTCCTGGGTATAAATGGGTTGATCCTTGAAACTCACGTGAATGTCACCGTGATAACCCACTTCAAAGTCTCGGGCCAGCGCCTTGGTGACCTCGGGGAACTGCACCGCAACTGAGGTGAGCAAATAAAAGGTCGAACGGTAACCGATGGACTTCATCATGGCGGCAAAGGCTGAGGCATTCTGAAAGCTTTGCTCGGTGTCCATTTCCATCACTTGAGCGGATGTTTTGCCATTCGGCCACGCAGCTCGAACCACGGACGGTTGTCTTTGAAGCCATTTCAAGGTGTCGTCAAAGACCTGATGGGCCATGAAAGGCCGCGACTCCCAACTGGTCTCCGCAAACGCAAACACCACGGCACGCCCTGCGCTTGAACCCGCATCAGAGTACACAATGGCCCCCTCATTGAGACGGTCGCCCTCCGGCACACGCGGCCAATTCATAAACCGTGCAGCAACCGATTCACCCGTCAACCGCAACAAGGACTCTGTCGTCTTCCCCATCCAGATACGGGCGCCTGCAGGCTGTTGAAACGTGAGTGGCGACTCACCCGTCAAGGTCAGCTGCCTGGACTCGGAGTCTGGGGGTATTTCGCCTGCCGATTTGGCACCCAGACTTTCCAAAAACTGCCAACCAGCCCAATCACCCGAGCCGGTTCGTGTTCCTGTCGCCCAGGTGGCAAGAACACCACCACCTTTGGCTCGAAACCCAGAGATTGCCTCGCGCTCCTGGTCGCTCAAGGACAAGGCTGACGGCACAATCAAAACGCCTTCCGACTGCTTGTTTAATTCAGCCGGGTCCTTGAGTTCTGTAACATTGAGTCCACGGTCTTTGAAATACAGGCGCCAAGGATTTAACAAATTGTCGTAATTGCCCCCAATTTTTGAAAAATAGAGCATCGAACTGGGAGATGCATACAGAATCAACTTGGTGCTCGCCGGTGCAACCACTCCCATCATGGCATTAAATCCAAGCATTGGTGTTTTCCAACCATTGACTTGCATCATCATCACAAAAACCAATATTGGCAGAGAAATGCCCAGTATCAGCATAACCGGCAGATAGGTACCAACCCTGCGGAACACTGACCTCCTGTCACGACGGTCTTCCAGGTGCTCATCCATGGAAATTATGGCCATACAGCGGACAACCTATCGCAAGTTCGAAGTACTGTCGGCAAGTGTCGGTGGAACATACCGCTTGAGAAAAACGGGCTCATGCAGACCCGAAACATTAAGTGTGGCGTCGCCGCGAGCTTTGGATGGTTTGCGTTTGTCACGCAACTTGAAAGCGGCATAGGCGCCGACCCCAACCACCATGGTGCCAATTGTGGTGATCAAAATCACCGTGGCAAGAATTGAAATCAGGTCCATAACTAAAGCTTACCTTCTCGTTCGAGTTTTCCCCAAGTCATTGCTGTGCCCCGCCACTCTTCAATCGTGGCGAACACCTTGGAAACGTCAGTAATGTTAATGTAAAACACCCTGAACAGCACGGCATACAAAATCAGGGAGGGGTCTTCCTCTTCAATGACCACACAGTAAGCAGCTGCCACCACGTCAAGCACTGTCAACTGAAGCCACCAGAATAAAAGCAGGGTAGCCAGACCGAATTGCAAGCTCACATAGACAAAAAACAGATTTCCCAGCATGGTTGAAAAGGGCCACATGATGCCTTCAAACAACATGTACCAAAGAATATAGAAGTTCACCCCGGATTTCCGTGGTTGCCAAAGCGCCTTGCTGTGTTTTTTGGTGGCCTGCAAAATCCCACGGGTCCAACGGTACCGCTGCTTGAGTAAATCAAGCAAG
>JBIJDQ010000326.1:0-3661 GCA_044344025.1 Rhodoferax sp. | reverse complement strand
GCTTCCATTCAAACGCGCCAGCCTCAATCTCCTGCATGATTTGCCCCATGCCGCGCTCAATGTCGGCCAGGTCTTGTGGGCTGATGATGCCTTGAGCAGACAACATGGAAGCGTGGGCCAGCGAACCCGCAATGTCGGCCTGCCACAGCCGTTTGTCAAAAAACACGCTCGAGGTGTAGCGCTTGACCAGGTCGCTCATGGGCTCGGAAAACAGCGCGGACCAGGCTTGGGACTTTTTGTCGAATTGGTTTTGGCTCATCACGGCTTCAAGGTTGGGGAGGGCTGGCGGCCCGAGAATCATCAATAATTGCCAACGTGGTCAACCAGACCACACATCAGGCAGATGAATGAAAGATACCCAAATTTTATCGGTCTTCCAGGAACCCACCATGCAGCCCGTGCCAGAGGCACCAGCGCGGCCCGTGGTGCTGGTGTTTGATGCCTGCCACGTGGGTGTGGTGTTGCGCGCGGTGTTGTTTGTGCAGGCGGTGACTGCGGTGGCGGCCATGTTTGGTGCTGCAAGCCCGCTGGACTGGTTGACGCGTTTGTCCTTGTTCACCGGTGCTGCCTTGCCCGCGACGCTGCTCTGGTTGATTGTGGCGTGTGGCCTCAAAAATGTGCTGGCGGGCTTGCGCCCCGTGCTGCAAAAAGCAGCGGGTGTGGGCTTGGGTGCCTTGGCGGGGCTGTACGGTTGTGGTGTGTTGGCGCTGATGGGGTTGCTGGACCCCGCGCCCTGGTGGGCCAGTGCGGCCGCCGGAGCCTTGTTGTCAGCCGCCCTGGTGGCCGCGCTGGTGTTGCGCGCCAAAGGTCGTGCACCGGCGGCCACGGCGGCGCGTCTGGCCGAGCTGCAAGCCCGCATTCGCCCGCATTTTTTGTTCAACACCTTGAACAGCGCCATTGCCCTGGTGCGTGCTGAGCCACGCAAGGCTGAAAGTTTGCTGGAGGACTTGAGCGACCTGTTTCGCCATGCCTTGATGGAGCAGGGCGAGTCGGTCACGCTGGCCGATGAAATAGCTTTGGCAAAACGTTACTTGGCCATTGAACAGGTGCGTTTTGGCGAGCGGATTCGAGTGGAGTGGACCCTGGACGACGCAGCCAACGCCGCCCGGTTGCCACCGCTGCTGTTGCAGCCGCTGGTGGAAAACGCCGTCAAACATGGGGTTGAACCCAGCGCCAACGGGGCCGAAATCAGGGTGAGTACCCGTCGTCGGGGCTCACGGGTCGTCATCAAGGTCAGCAACACCACGCCGGTGAGTGGCAGCACCCCAGGCAGCGGGCTGGCGCTGGACAACGTGCGTGAGCGTTTGAGCCTGCTGCATGACGTGCAAGCCCAGTTTCAAAGTGGCTTGAAAAACGGTGTGTTCCAGGTCAGGATGGAGATTCCCGCATGAATCCAAACCAGGCCGTTGATAAAAAACGAACTGAAAATAGTTAAAAATCATAGTAACTTATGCATATACGACAAGCACTAGAAGCCTATTTGTCATATATATTGCCTGAAAATCCCATGGGTGACGGCTTTTCAAGGAGATGCCATGCTGCTTAAGCTGTTGGTGGTGGACGATGAGCCCCTGGCGCGTGTCCGGTTAAAAAACTTGCTGGCCGACTGCGGGCAAACCGACGTGGGTGAAGCAGCCAACGCGGTTCAGGCCGTGGAATTTTTGCAACACCATGCCGTGGATGCGGTGCTGCTTGACATTCACATGCCGGGCATGGATGGGCTGGATTTGGCTAAAACCTTGCGCACCCTGCCAACCCCGCCGGTGGTGGTGTTTGTCACCGCCCATGCCGAACACGCCGTGCAGGCTTTCGAGGTGGAGGCGCTGGACTACCTGACCAAGCCGGTGCGCTTGGAGCGCCTCCAGTTGACGCTGCAAAAAATAGAGCGTCATGTGCTTATGGATAAAGCACCAGAGCCTGATTTGGCTGAAGAAGTGCTGGTGATTCAGGAGCGTGGCCGTACCGAGCGCATTCCGCTGGCGCAGGTGCTGTATTTGAAGGCCGAGCTGAAATACATCACCGTGCGCACCGCCTGCCACGCCTATGTGCTGGAAGGCTCATTGGCAGAGATTGAAACACGTTACGCCAGCCGATTTCTGCGCATTCACCGCAATGCGCTGGTGGCCCGGCGTGCCGTGCGTGCCCTTGAAAAACACCATGATCCCGAAGAAGGCGAAGGCTGGGCGGTGCGCCTGGACGGGGTGACCGAGGCCTTGTATGTGTCGCGTCGACAACTCGTCGCCGTGCGCGGGCTGGTGCGTAAGGCGTGAGGGTGTTCGGGCTTATCCGGTGTTGCGCAAGCCCGCCGCAATGCCGTTGATCGAGATGTGAATGCCGCGTTTGACGCGCTCATCGGTCTGGCCTTCGCGGTAACGCCGCACCAGTTCCACCTGCAGGTGGTGCAGCGGGTCAATGTACGGAAAACGGTGGCGAATGGAGCGTTGCAGGGCGGTGTTGTGCGTCAAACGCTCTTTGTCGCCGGTGATCAGTTCCAGCGCCAGGGCGGTGCGGCGCCATTCCTGCTCAATGGCGGTGAAGATTTTTTTGCGCAGGCTGGCATCTTCGGCCAATTCGGCGTAGCGCGAGGCCAGCGCCAGGTCGCTCTTGGCCATCACCATGTCCATGTTGGACAGCAGCGAGTTGAAAAACGGCCACTGCTTTTGCATTTGCCGCAGCAGGGTGAGGCGCTGTTTGGTGAGTTTGGCGGTGGCGTCTGGCGGGTTTAAAAATGCGTCAACCGCAGCGCCAAAACCAAACCAGCCCGGTAGGGTCAGGCGGCATTGGCCCCAGCTGAATCCCCAGGGGATGGCGCGTAAGTCTTCAATTTTTTGGCTGGCCTTGCGCGATGCCGGGCGCGAACCGATGTTGAGTTCGGCAATTTCGCGGATCGGTGTGGCGTCAAAAAAATACTCGGTAAACCCTTCAGTTTCGTAGACCAGCTTGCGGTAGGCCGCCATGCTGGCCAGGGACAACTCGGCGGCGCACTGGGTAAATGCAGGTTCGGCCGACTGGGTGGGGTGCAGCAGGGTGGCCTCTAGCGTGGCAGCCACCAGGGTTTCCAGGTTGCGTCGGCCAATTTCCGGGTTGGCATATTTGGAGCCAATCACCTCACCTTGTTCTGTCAGGCGAATCTGGCCGCGCACCGTGCCAGGGGGTTGCGCCAGGATGGCCTCAAAGCTGGGACCGCCGCCGCGTCCGACCGTGCCGCCACGGCCATGGAACATGCGCAACTGAATAAAGTGCGCGTTGGCAGCGGTCGGGTGCGCCCGGTTGATCTCGTCAAACATGTCCACCAGGGCAATTTCCGCCTGGTAAAGCTCCCAGTTGCTGGTGAATATGCCACCGTCCTTGTTGCTGTCAGAGTATCCCAGCATGACATCTTGTTCGCCATACTGGTCTGGGCCACCGCGTTGCACCAAGGCCAGAATGCCGGGTAAAGCGTAAAACGCCTGCATGATGGGTGCGGCATGGCGCAGGTCGTCAATGGTCTCAAACAAGGGCACCACGATCAGGTCGCAGGTGGCGCTGCCATCGCCGAGTGTGCCGCGCATCAGGCCCACTTCTTTTTGCAGCAGCAACACCTCCAGCAGGTCGCTCACCGTTTCGGTGTGGCTGATGATGTAGTGGCGAATAGCCTGCTTGCCAAAGCCCTCACGCATGG
>JBIJDQ010000324.1:0-3664 GCA_044344025.1 Rhodoferax sp. | reverse complement strand
GGCTGCACAAATTGCAGCCCAGGTTGAAAGAGCTCAAGGCGCACCACCAAAATCATGGCACCACCCACAAACAGCATGACAAAACCGAAGATCAGGTACATGATTCCGATGTCTTTGTGGTTGGTAGTCTCCAGCCAACGCAGAAAACCCCCCTTGTAGTTCCCACCGTGAGAATCACCTACCGGCAAGCCATGTGCCATATCGTGTGCCATTGCCAACTCCTTGTACTAAATTTCTGAAACTTTGCGTGTCGCGATCACTGCGCCTTGGCCACCACCAGTTGGGCCACCGGATCAGCGGCTGCCACAGGCGCTGCAGGTGTTACAGCGGCGGGGGTAGCGGCTTTTTTGCTGGCCAACCACTTGGCAAACTCTTCCTGACTCACTACGTTCACGACCACAGGCATGAATCCGTGCTCTTTGCCGCACAACTCGGAACACTGCCCCCGGTAAGTGCCGGTTTTTTCAACCGTGGCCCAAAACTCACGCAAGAAACCGGGCACTGCATCACGCTTGACACCAAATGCAGGCACCCACCAACTGTGAATCACATCGTTGGAAGTCGTGATGAAACGAATCTTTTTACCCACTGGAAGCACCAGCGGGTTGTCAACTTCGAGCAGGTAGTGCTCGCCTTTGGCAGCACCCGCGTCGATCTGGTCGCGTGGCGTGCTCAGTCGGCTGGTAAAGCTGACTCCTTCAGCCGGAAACTCGTATTGCCAAAGCCATTGGCTGCCTGTGACCTTGACCACCATTTCTGCATCCGTCTTGGTGTCTTCGTACATCACAACCGCATGGTAGGCAGGGATGCCGAAGACCACATAGTCGATGAAGGCCAGCAACAAAAAGGGCGACAACACCCACAACCACTGCTTGCGGCTTTTCGGTGCGCTGTAAGTGGCAGCCTTGTAACCTGCGGCCTTGCGGTGGGTGCGAAACGAGTAAATCAACACCCCAAACACCAGAAAGAACATGATCAAGATCACAACCATCACCAAGTTGTGCATGTGCAGCGTTTCACGCGCAATCGGCGTCACCGGCTCAGGGAAATTGAACGCATAACCAGCCAATGCGGCGCTTGAGCCTAACGCCAAGCAAACGCTCAAGCCTAACTTGTACAAGCTGCGCATAAATTGCTGTCCTTATCGTGGGGGTAAGAGGGCCGAGTGCAAGCCCATTATTTGATATTTATCAATCAATTCTAATTGATCAATCACAAACCATCAGACAGAAACCACACGGGAAAACCCGATGTCTGACGCACACCTGCCAAATCAAGGTGTCCAGAAAATACGCGCCGTTGGCCACACAAGCCATACCACAATGACGCAAGGGGCGATGGTCCAGGCGATTTCAACCGCCAAAGAACTGTGAAAATTGCCTCGATTGGCCGTGCCGCTGCGGTGGTGTCGCCAGGCAGCCCAAATCAGCACCGTGAAGGACACCGCAAAGATCACCAAACACACCAGCATCAGGGCCCACCGAAAACTGTACTCATTCATGTCGTTCTCCTGCGGGTGGCGGCACTGACCGCACCGGTGCTTTGCCACGTGCCAACGCGGCACGCATCTCGTCGAGCGTGATGGCGCTTTGTGCACCGACCGCCAAACGTGCAACCGGCTTGAAGGCGTGACCGTACACCACCTCAAACGTCAATTGCAAAGGCATGCTGGCCACTGCGTCGAGCAACTTGGCGTGCCAGCAGCGGCCACGCAAACCCTGAAAACGCCCCACATGCAGGTTACGACCCAGACCACGAAGCTCTTGAAGCAGCCGCTCTGGGGTCTCAAAAGTCAGGGTAATTCGCTCTATATCCATCACCGGTTCGGCAAAGCCGGACTCAACCAGCATGTCGCCCCAATCGTGCATATCGGTAAATTCATGGCTCGGCGCTGGCCAGCCGAGTGACCGATAAAGCGTGCGCAACTCCAACAGGCTGTCAGGCCCCAGGCAGGAAAACATCAAAAAACCATCCACCTGCAGCGCACGATGCCACTGTGCCATCAGCGCCTGCGGGTCAGCGGCCATGTGCAGGCACATGTTGGCCCATAACATTTGCGCGGGTTGTTCCACCTCGGTGCCAATACGCGGTTGGGCCCGAAGCCAGCGCTGCGCTTGCCACCAGGGTTGAGCCAACAACCGGGCTAGGCTTGCCGCGCGTTCAGGTGAAGTCTCCAGCAACGAACATGGCGTTTTGGGGTAACGCTGGGTGAGCAATTCATGCGCCTGCAACCCGCCATTCAAAGGCAACCAATGCACCCAACTGGTGGGTTGCTGCTTGATCAGGTCCAGGCGCTCTTGCATGCGCCGTGCCACCTCCTCATGCAACCAAGGTGACTCACTCACGGGCATACCCAGCCAGCGACGCGCTGCACGGGGGTCAAGAGAAGGGGGTTGGATGTCTGGCATGTCAATTTCAGTTGCCACGAGTATATTGAGGCCATGTTTTCCAAGTTGATCTCGGGGCTGATTGCCGCGCTGCCCAGCCAGTGCCGCGTATGCCATGCCTGGTCGACTCAAACCGTGTGCGAGGACTGCGTGGGGCTGTTCGCCCAGCCCCATCAACGCTGCATGACTTGCGCGCTGCCCCTGCCCCATGGCATGCCCCAATGCGGCAACTGCCTAAAAACCCCACCACCGCTGGACCAGTGCCTAGCGGCGGTTGCCTACGCTTACCCTTGGTCGGCTTTGATCACAGACTTCAAATTTCACAACCAAAGTGGACTGGTTAGAAGCATGGCAGGCCTGCTGCATGCCACGCCGTGGGTTGATCCCGCCCTGGACACGGCCCAGCTGGTGTTGCCCATGCCACTCTCGCCTCAACGCTTGTCTGAACGCGGCTACAACCAGGCCCACCTGCTGGCTTGCGCACTGAACCGCAAAAAAACCCGCCCCGATCTGCTGCTGCGG
Source organism: Rhodoferax sp. (assembly GCA_044344025.1). Lineage (GTDB taxonomy): Bacteria > Pseudomonadota > Gammaproteobacteria > Burkholderiales > Burkholderiaceae_C > Rhodoferax. The sequence continues at coordinate 755 of JBIJDQ010000324.1, read as the reverse complement.
GTGCTTGACACCCCAGCGCAGCGCACTCTGAAGCGGGCACAACGGCTAAGCGCGCTAGATCACGCCTTTGCCGTTGATCCGCTGCAAGCGCACCGGCTCAAGGGGGCAAGGGTGGTCTTGGTTGACGATGTGATGACCACTGGCGCCTCGGTGCATGCGTGTGCCCGCGTGCTGCGCGCAGCCGGGGTAGCACACATCACTGGCCTGGTGTTTGCCCGCACGGAATGAGTCCACTTGGCTGGGCGACAATTCCCGCATGTTTCATATTGTTCTGGTTGAGCCCGAAATCCCCCCCAACACCGGCAACGTCATCCGTCTGGCGGCCAACACTGGCTGCACCCTGCACCTAGTGGAACCACTGGGATTTTCGATGGAAGACAAACACATGCGCAGGGCCGGCCTGGATTACCACGAGTACGCCACCGTAAAACGCCATTCGAATTGGCAGGCATTTTTGGCCACTGAACAGCCTCGGCCCGAGCGCCTGTTTGCCATGACCACCCGCGCCGCCCAAAGCGTTTTTGACACCGCCTTTGCCCCTGGCGACTACCTGGTGTTTGGGTCGGAAACCAAGGGCCTCAGCGACGTGGTGCGGCAGTCTTTTGCGCTGGGGCAAGCGGTCAAGCTACCGATGGTGGCAGGACAACGCAGCCTGAACCTGTCCAACGCGGTGGCGGTCACGGTGTTTGAGGCATGGCGGCAAAACAGGTTCGATGCCCCAGCAGGTGCCTTGCCGGTCACATGACCGTGCCCGC
>JBIJDQ010000325.1:0-3664 GCA_044344025.1 Rhodoferax sp. | reverse complement strand
GCTGGCTGCTTTTCATATTCCGGTGACCAAAACCATCTTGGCTCGCAGTGCCAATGAGGCCATGATGATCGCCACCCAGCTGGGGTTTCCGGTGGCACTCAAGATTGACTCCCCCGACATCAGCCATAAATCCGACGTACAAGGTGTGGCCCTGAACATCATGAATGCCACCGGTGTGCGCGACACCTACCTGGAGATGATCCAGACAGTGACAAAACTGATGCCGGGTGTGCGCATCAGCGGTGTCACGATTCAGAACATGGCCAACCTCAAGCGGGGCCGTGAGGTGTGTGTGGGGCTGGTAACAGACCAGCCTTTTGGCCCGGTGATTGCGTTTGGTGCCGGTGGCACCATGATCGAACTTATCAACGACCGCACCATGGAGCTGCCCCCATTGAACCAGTTTCTGGCACGCCGCATGATTGAGCGCTCACGCGTGGCCGAAACATTGGGCAACTGGCGCGGGGCTCCCGGGGTTAACATGGAGGCGCTTGAGCAGATTTTGCTGCGGGTGTCTGAAATGGTGTGTGAACTGCCGCAACTCCGTGAGATGGACATCAACCCGATCATCGTGGATGAAACCGGCGCGTTGGCGGTGGATGCACGTATCGTCATCGACAACGCGGCACCCTCGGTGCGCCATTACAACCACCTGGCCATTTTGCCCTACCCGTCGCAGCACGAGCAGCTGTGCCCGCTGGCAGGGGGTGGCGAGTACATCGTGCGCCCGGTGCACCCGGACGACGCCGAGATGTTGCAGTCTTTTGTGCGCGGTCTGTCGCCTGAGAGCCGCTATTTCCGCTTCGTGTCAAGCATGCAAGAGCTGCCCGCCAACATGCTGGCTCGCTTTACCCTGATTGATTACGACCGTGAAATGGCGCTGGTGGCACTTTTCACCGAGTCCAGTACCGACATGGACGGGCACGTCACTGAGAACACGCGCATTGTGGGGGTGTCTCGCTACATCACCAACCCTGACCGCGCCAGTTGCGAGTTTTCGCTGGTAGTGGCTGACGAGTTCAAGGGCAAGGGTCTGGGCTCACGCCTGATGTTGTCCATCATGGACTTTGCGCGTGAAAAAGGTCTGACCGAAATTGAAGGTCTGGTGTTGGCCAACAACCCCAACATGCTCAAGCTCATGAAGGGCCTGGGCTTCAAGGTCAAGTCGTTCCCCGAAGACCCAGACTTCAAGCTGGTCACCCACCATCTGCAGGTGGTTTGAGGCGAGGGAAAATGCTGTTTTCCCCCTGACTTGGAGAGTCAAGGGGCATTTTTTTCAATTCAGTTGCAGCCGGGCTGCCTGCACAATGCTGGCGGCATCCACCCCGAAGAAGCCCCGCAGTGCCGCCCGCGTGTCAATGCGCAAGAAGCCCTCGGTGCCCAATATGAGGTGGCTGTGCCCGGTGGGCCGGTGGGCGCGAATGCTATCAGGCACGGCGCGAACATAGACGGTGGCGGCGATGATGGTGCGGGCCCGCGCCTGCGCTGTTGAGCAGTTGCTGTGCCACATGGGGGGCAACTGGCCCTGTTCCTACCGCAACTCTAAAACAGAGTGATTCAAGATATTTTCAAGGCTCTAAGCTTGCGGTAAAGCGAGCGCTCGCTGATGCCCAACTGGGTTGCCAGTTCAGCCCGGCTGCCGATGTGGGCCATGGCCATGTCTCTAAGCGCTGCCTGGGCCGCAGACACCAATGCGCCGGGTGCTGCTTGCAAGCCAGCGGCACCAAAGTTTGGCGCAGGTAATCTGGCAGTGTTGGCGGGAACCATGTGTGCAGATGCCACTGGGGTACTTGCCGGTGGCAAGGCCGTGTTGCGGCGGCCGGAGCGCAGCGCTTGCGCCACATGGGTGGTGTCAAGCGTGTCGCCATCACACAGCAGGGCCGAGCGTTCCAGCAGGTTGCGCAGTTCACGCACATTGCCGGGGTAGTTTTGGGCTTGCAGCAGTTGCAGGGCGCTGTCGCTCAAGACCAGTTTGCGTTTGGGTGCCACCCGTGTCAGCAGCGCTACCGCCAGCAGGGCAATGTCATCAGCGCGTTCTCGCAGGGCAGGCAGGTGAATGGGGAAGGTGCTTAGTCGGTAGTACAGGTCTTCACGGAAGCGGCCCTGCGCCACCATTTGGTCCAGGTCGCGGTGGGTGGCTGACACCACCCGGATGTCGGCATGGCGCTGCTCGGTGCTGCCGACTCGCCGGTAGGTGCCGGTTTCCAGCAGGCGCAGCAGTTTGACTTGCATGGTGAGCGGGATGTCGCCCACTTCGTCCAGAAACAGGGTGCCTCCGCTGGCGGCTTCCACCAAGCCACCACGGGCCGTGTTGGCACCGGTAAATGCACCCCGCTCGTGGCCAAACAGCTCGGACTCAAACAGGTTTTCTGGCAGGCTGGAGCAGTCCACTGGCACGAGCGGCCGGTTGGCTCGGCTGCTGGCCTCGTGTACGGCGCGGGCCACCAGTTCTTTGCCCGTGCCTGACTCGCCCAACAGCAGCACGGTGGCATGTGCCGGTGCGACGCGGGCCACCAGGCTGAGCATGTGGACAAAGGCCGGGCTGCGGCCAATCAGCCCTTGTGCGCTGGCCTGGCCTTGGGCCACCCGCATGGGTTCCATTTTTTCCACATAAAAGGCTTGTTGACCATTTTCATCAAGCAGTGGTGCGAGTTCAATGTTGACGTATTCCTCACCTTTTGGGGTGTGGTGCAGGTGCAGCACACGTTCGCGCTGGCCTGATTCACGGGCCTTCACCAGCGGGCACGACTCACCGGCCTGATCACAAGGCACGCTGAAGTGGTGTGACACCTCAAAGCAGGTGCGCCCCACCACGCTGCGGTCCGGGCTGAACTGGCGCCGGTAGGCCGCATTGGCCGCCAGGATGCGGTACTGGGTGTCAAACAGAATGTGCGGCTCTGGCAGGCCTTCTACAAAGGACATGAGTTCGGGCAGGGGTTTCATGGTGTTGGGTGCTTGTGGATGCTGCCAAAATAGATGTCAATATTGGCAGTTTATGTTAAAAATGGCAGTTTTGGCGGTCTTGACTGAGATTAAAACGGTGGTTAAATACATTCAAGTGATTGATTTATAAAGTTTTTTGATCATTTTTTTAATCTGGCATGATTCTTGGAATGCTGTTGTCATCTGTAATGGCATGGCAGATGCACCGACAATTGACCCATGCCCCAAGCAAATTTTGGACGTGACGTGTATTTCCGCATATTGAACAATGAGACCAGTTGCGAGCTGACTTACCTGCTGGCTGATCTCGATGCCCGTGAAGCGGTGTTGGTTGATCCGCATGCATGTGACCTGCCAGTGCTACAGGCGTTGCTGGCCGAACGAGATTTGCGCCTGCGCTTGGTGTTGCGCACCCACCACCATGATGAATGCTTGCCCAATGAGCTGGCGGGTCTGGCGCGTCTGGGGGCACCCTTGGTTCAGGGCGATGCATTGGGTGGCGTGCCTTTACTTGAAGGTGGTTTGTTGTCCTTTGGAAATGAGCTGGTACGCATCATGCCCACACCCGGCCACACGCCCAATTGCCTCAGCTTTGCCTGGCGCGACCGCTTGTTTTGTGGTGGGTTGCTGGCGGTTGCGTCATGCCCACACCAGCCGCGCCCGGCGGCACCCGAAGCACTGTGGGACAGTGTGATCCAGCGGGTATTCTCCTTGCCTGATG
>JBIJDQ010000323.1:0-3673 GCA_044344025.1 Rhodoferax sp. | reverse complement strand
ATCATCCGCAAGTACAACAAAGACTACAAGCTGATCTTTATTGGGGATGCCACCATGAGCCCTTATGAAATCCTCCAAGTGGGCGGCAGCGTGGAATACAGCAACGAAGAAGCGGGTGTGGAATGGCTGGGGCGCCTGACCAGCGCGTTCCCCAAATATGCCTGGATCAACCCCGAACCGCAAGGCGTGTGGCAGTACCGCCAAAGCATCAGCATCGTGCAACAGCTGATGAGCCAGCGCATGTTTCCGCTCACCCTCAAGGGCCTGGAAGACACCATGCGTCTGCTCAGCAAATGACACGCCATGGATTGGTGGCATTGCTGCTGGCAAGCCAGGTGGCATTGGCGTTGGCCCAAAGCCCGCCCGAGGGGGCCGAATCCGGCACCAGCCAAAAACTCAGCGCCAGCACCCCGCCCGCTTTCACACTGGAAATTGACGCACCAGACGACATCAAACTGCTCCTCAATAACCATCTGGAGTTGCAGCGCTACCAAGCGCTGACCGACCTTAGCGATGACGAACTTGATCGCCTGACCGACCAGGCGCAACAAGACGCGCGCCAATTGATCGGCACACTGGGCTATTTTTCGCCCAGCATCACCCTGGAGCGGCTACCCAGCAACAACGTTGAGGGTGGCCCCGTGGTCAAGATGACCGTGTTGCCCGGCGAGGCGACCCGTGTGACACAGGTCCAGATTCGATTCACTGGTGCCATCGCCACGGAAGAAGATGCCCTGGCGCAACGCAACGCCATCCAGACAAGCTGGTCCTTGCAGGCGGGCAGCCGCTTCACCCAGGCCGCCTGGGACAGCGCCAAACAACAGGCCTTGCGCCAACTCACCACCCGGCGTTACCCCGCCGGGGGCATCAGCGCCACCTTGGCCGACATCGACCCCGACACCCAACAGGCCCGCCTTGAAATCACCTTGAACTCAGGCCCAAGCTACCGCGCAGGCGAGTTGCACATCAAGGGGCTCACGCGTTATGACCAGGCTTTGGTGCAGCGCCTGGCGCGCATCACCCCCGGCAGCATCTACGACCAGGCTGAGCTGGTGGCCGCACAACAGCGCCTGTCGGACAGCGGCTACTTTGACTCGGCGTTTGTCACCCTGGACACCACGGCCAGCCCCAATGCCGCCCCGGTGCTGGTCACGCTGCGTGAAGCGCGCCTGCAAAAAATGGTTTTTGGCGTGGGTGCCAGCACCGACAGCGGGCCGCGCCTGTCGGTTGAGCACACCCATCACAAAGTGCCAGGCATTGACTGGCGTGCGGTAAGCAAGTTGCAGCTGGCGCGTGACACTCGCGCCATTGGCACCGATTTGACTTCTCCGCCAGACACCAGCAACTGGCGCTGGGTGGCCTCAGGGCTGGTGCAAAACGAGCTGCTCGGCACGGTAGATGTCACCAGCCAGCGACTGCGCGGCGGGCGCAGCCAAAGCAACGAACGCATTGACCGCAACCTTTACCTGCAATATGACCGGGCCGCCTCCGCAGGCACACAAGTGGCTACCCAGGACGTGGCACAGTCAATCACCGCCAACTACGCCTTCACAGTGCGTTACTACGACAGCCTGCCTTTCCCCTCCGCTGGTTTTGGCTGGGGCGCTGAGGTAGGCGGTGGCACCACGCTGGGCGCTAACCCTCAGGCTTACTCCCGCCTGGTCACGCGTTGGCAAGGTTTTTTGCAGTTGGGTGACCGGCTGGCCAACACACGGGCCAGTGCCAGCCGCCTGACCCTGCGCGCCATGGCCGGTGCGGTGGCAGCCAAAGACAGCATCACCCTGCCCAGCACGCAGCTTTTTTTGGCAGGCGGCGACAGCAGCGTACGGGGCTATGGTCTGAACGACATTGGGGTTAGTCAAGCCGATGGCAGCACCACAGCCGGGCGCTACCTCGTCACCGGCAGCGTGGAGTGGCAGCGCCCGGTTCGCATCAATGGCCGCTTGAGCGATTGGGAAAGCGCTTTATTTGTCGATGCGGGCGCGATCGCCAACCAGACGTCTGAGCTCACGCCCAAGGTCGGCGTAGGTGCTGGCGCGCGCTGGAAAAGTCCGGTCGGACCGTTGCAAGTTGACCTCGCTTACGGCGTGGATGTCAAACGCTTTCGCCTGCACATGAACCTGGGATTCACCTTTTAATGGGCTCTTTCTGGGTTAGCTTCAAACGTGTTGGCGGGGCATTGCTTGCGGTGCCGGTGGTGATGCTGGCGATCGTCGCTACGTTTTGGGTCTGGAGCGGCACCGACAACTCGCTACCTGCTTTGGTGCAGCTGGCACAAACCTACCTGCCGGCGGGGCAAACGCTTCAAACCAGAGACATTCAGGGTTCCGTGCGCTCGGGTGGCCGCGTGGGCTGGCTGCGCTGGACCCATGGGGAACTCGCGGTTGAGGCAGAAGACATCACCCTGGCATGGACGCTACAGCCGCTCATCAACAAGCAGTTGCGCTTGAGCAAGCTTACCGTGGCGACCTTGCGCATTGACGACCAGCGCCCAGCCGACAAACACAACCCGCCCACGCCCCCTGCCGACTTGCGGCTGCCCATTGGCGTGGATGTGCCGTTTGAGGTGGCCCGCCTGACCTGGACCGGTAGCACCACCGTGCAAGCAACCGAACTCGCCGGTCACTATATTTTTGATCGTTACTCACACCAGCTAATCAATGGCCTTGGGCGTATTTCATCTGGAAATTACAATTTTGATGCCCAATTGCAGGCCACCACGCCCATGGCGCTTGATGTGCAAGTGAACGGCGTTGTGGCAACTCAGGTGCCATCAAGTCAAACGCCGTTGACCGTTACAGCGCATGCCCGGCTAAGTGGTGAACTGGCCGAACCGCAAGCGGTGCTGACGTTGCAAGCCTCACTCACACCCCAGCTGGGCATCGGGCCAATACCGAAAAAGGTCAAGTCCGATGCCATGCAAGCCCATTTGTCCGCACAAATTTTGCCCTGGCAGGCGCAGCCCTTGCACAGCGCTAACGCCCGATGGCAGGCCCTTAACCTGGCTGCCCTTTGGCCGCAAGCACCCCTGACGCAGCTGGCCGGTCAGGCCAGCGTGGCCCCAAAGGGTGATGCCTGGCGAGGCAACATTAGCTTATCCAACACCCTGCCAGGCCCCTGGAACCAACAGCGACTGCCGCTGGACAGCCTGAGTGCTGACGTTGAATTCAACCACGGGCAATGGGTGCTGCAGTCGGTCCGTGCCAGCGGCGCAGGTGGCAGCGTCAACGGCTCTGGCCAATTTGATGCGGGTCAGTGGCTGGGTAGCGCACAGGTGCGCAGCCTGAACCCGGCGGCCATTGACACACGCCTGGCCAAATCCGCCTTAAGCGGCCAGCTGCAAGCCCGCCAGACCAGCGGCGGCATAGGTTTCTCCGGCCAGCTTGCAGCAGACCCCAGCGCGCTCATTGCGGCCGATGCCAGCAAGGTCGCCAAAAATTTGCAGGCCTTGCGGCTTCAAGGTGTGCAGGCCCAGGGCACCTGGGCTGCCCCCGAATTAACGCTCAACCAGCTTCAAGTCACCGCACAAGATGCCCAGATTCAGGGCCAGCTGGTGGTCAACACCCAGTCACTGGCCACACAAGGCCATCTGAGCTGGGCATTGCCAGGCATGCAGTGCACGCTCGACGGTCAATTGGCCAGCCACAGCGGCGAGGGCCATTTGACTGTTGGT
>JBIJDQ010000322.1:0-3677 GCA_044344025.1 Rhodoferax sp. | reverse complement strand
ACCTTCACCCGGGTTGTCTTCAACCATGGGCACATGCTTGTAAGCTGCAGCATGGTAAACCGTTGCGGGGCGGTAAGTGTCACAAACGGCGGACAGTCGGCCGGGATTGGCCACACTGCCGAGCAGTGGAATCAATTCAACACCCAGGTTTTTGCTGGTGCACATACCAAGCAACTCCTGATGGATGCTGTAAAGGCCAAATTCATTGTGGTCAAGCAGCAGCAGCTGGCGTGGCCGCTGCAAGATGATTTGGCGAGTCAGCTCACCACCAATGCTGCCCCCCGCACCAGTGACCAGGACCACTTGGTCCAGCAGATCACGCGCCAGCAGCGCGGTATCCGGTGGCACCGGGTCGCGGCCCAGCAGGTCTTCCACATCCAGCTCACGAAAGTCCTGAACCGTGACACGGCCACTGGCCAAGTCGGATAAACCCGGCAGCGTGCGAATGTGAATGGGGAGCGGGCGCAAGCTGTCCAGAATGGCGTTTCGCCGGTCACGCGTGGCACTGGGCATGGCCAGCAAAATATCAGTAACCCCTTGACGGGTGACCACATGCGGTACTTCAGCGGGTGCAAATACCGGCACCCCATTGACACTGCGCCCCACCTTGGCGGCATCATCGTCAACAAAACCGAGCAAAACGTATTGTTGCGAAAAGCGCAACGCTGCGGCAGTTTGAACACCCACCGTACCCGCGCCGTAAATGAGCAGGCGCCCTTGGGCTTTGGTACCTGTCTGACTCAATTCAGCCAGCCAGAACCGCGCAACCGCCCGACTGGCACCGACCAAAAACAGAAAAATAAGAGGCTGCAATACGCCCAGGCTGCGTGGCACCATGGGCCACTGCATCCACAATAAAATAACCGTCAACACGCAGCTATACAAAAAAACAGCGATGCCCGTGGCCTGAAGTGCAGCTTGACCGGTGTAGCGAAAAATTGCCCGATACAGCCCAAAACGAACGAAGATGGGAATCGAGATAACAGGTGCCAGTGCATACGCCCACCATTGCGCGCCACTAGGCCAGTGAAGCGCATCAAGACGCAAAGTGAATGCGATCCATGTGGCCAGCAAGGCTAAAAACACGTCAAGCGACAGCACCACCAACTGTTTGACAGTACGCGGCCAATAGATTACCCGGCTATGCAAAATAATGCTCCAGAACGCCAGAAGCGCCCTTACGGGCGCTTCTTTTTGTCGAGCCAATTAAATGGCAAAAGTCTCTTTGGACTGTCCCTGCGCCACCAATGCGGCAAGCCAGCGCGGCATCAAGCCGCGACCACTCCAGGTTTCACCATTGGGGCCACGAAATTTGGCTGGGGCCGGATTGGCTGATTTAGCTGCGACAGATTTGCGCGGCTGGCTCTTGCCACCCTCAAGATCAGCCACAGTAATGCCGAATGCAGCCATCTTGGCCTTGATTTCTTCAACAGTTTTGCTGAATTCTTGCGCCTTGATTTCTTCGGCCTGTTTTTGCAGGATGGCGATTTGGTTCTGAATGTCGATTAAATTGTTCATTAGTTGGCCCGACGTATAAAAAAAACCCCTGTAGGTACGTGATCGCATCTCTTTTAATGGGCCACATTATCTCGCTTAATCACTTTCAATGCGGTCAGAAGAATAATTTTTACATCAAATAAAAAAGACTGCCGGTGCAAATACTCAACATCTAAGGCCACCTTCTGGGGTATGGGCAATTCATCTCGGCCATTAATTTGCGCCCAACCTGTCAACCCGGGCACCAGATGGTGGATGCCGGCCTTGGTGCGCAATTCAATCAGATCATATTGATTGAATAAAGCTGGACGGGGTCCAACAAAGCTCATGTCGCCCACAAGAATACTCCACAACTGCGGCAGTTCATCCAAGCTGCTTTTTCGCAAAAAGGAGCCTATAGGTGTCAGGTGCACCTTGGGGTCGACCAGCAAATGGGTGGCTACCGCAGGTGTGCCCATACGCATGCTGCGGAACTTGGGCATTTTGAATATCTTGTTATGGCGCCCCACCCGGTCAGACCAATAAAGGGCCGGGCCCTTGGATGTCAGGCGCACAAGTACCGCCACAGTCAGTATCGGGAAAAACAACAGAAGGGCGGCCAATGTGGCCAATATCAGGTCAAATGTTTTTTTCATAGCGACATCACAAACCAAGTGGCTTATCTCCACTTACTGCCGCATCTGGATGACGATCAAACTGCGGCGAATCATTTCGATTGAAGGCCCGAAGCAAGCCTTGCGCAACAGAAAACGGCGGAGCCCAGCCTAGCAAGGTTCGCGCTTTTCCAATATCAACCTGCAAGTTGCCACACAGTCGCTGCACCACATCACCCCTGCCAAGCAATGTGGCTCCCGCTCGCAAAGCCCACACGGGCACCGGCAGCAAGCGCACCGGCACGTCGGCGGCTTTCGCCATGCCTCTTACCAACTCGGCAGCGGACAGGTCTTGACCGTCACTGACCAAAAAAGTCTGGTTGGCGGCTTGTGGGTGAGTGATGCAGGTGACGATGAAATCAACCAGATTGTCGAGCGCTACCAGGCTGCGCTGGTTATGCACCGCCCCTAACGGCATGGGCCAGCCGCGCTGCACAGCGCGCATGAGTGCTGCAAAGTTTGCCTTGACACCAGGACCGTACACCAGTGGTGGGCGGATGATGACAACCTCCATGCCGGTGTTCGCTGCGATCTGGTGCAGTCCCTGCTCGGCCTCGTACTTGCTCATGGCGTAGGCATCTTGCGGGCTGGGCGCATCGGCTTCAGTAAAGGGTTGCCCTGGCAGGGTTCTCTCTCCGTTGACCTTGACCGAGCTGATAAATACAAAACGCTTTATCCCCGCTGCGGCTGCCTGGTGTGCCAAATTCAAGGTGCCTTCCACGTTAACGGCACGAAAAGCTGTCAACGGATCGGCTGTGGTGTCATGCATGACGTGGACGCGCGCCGCGAGGTGGATGACCGTCTGAACACCTGACAAGGCCAGTCGCCATTGGGTCGCGCCGTCGATCGATCCAACAATCACCTGTTGCGACGAACCGGCCTGCGAACCAAATGATCGAAAGGCAGAGCGCACGCTTGTGCCTTCATATATCAAGCGCTGACACAGGTGTACCCCCACCAAACCGCTGGCACCGGTCACAAGTAGCGTCATATCCGCCGCCTGCAGAGTTGTCGGTACACCGGCGACAAAAAGAAGTGCAGCATGCTGGTGATGTGCCATCGCAAGTACGTAAGACTACGGTGACTGCTACGCTGGGCATGGTGAACCACGCGACTAGCGGGACAAACAACCACGCGCCACCCCGCGAGTGCTAATCTTCCACACAAGTCCACGTCTTCGTAATACAAGAAATAATCTTCATCAAATCCATTCAATTGCGCAAATACCGTCCGTGGAAACAGCATAAACATGCCAGCTACCCAATCTGCAGTGACCAACCTATCGGCTATTGCGTAGTCGCTACCTTTGCATCCACCCAAAAATTTACAAAGAATCTTGAACGGGCTTGGAAAATACCTAGCGCTGTCTTCTATGCCACCACTGGCATTCAATACGACCGGAGCCGTAACGCCAATTGTTGCATCCGAAAAACACATAAGCAATGCTTCAAATGGGTTGCTGCTTAAACGAATATCTGGATTCATCACACAAAAATAGTCACCCTGAGCGGCTTTAAACGCTTGATT
>JBIJDQ010000321.1:0-3680 GCA_044344025.1 Rhodoferax sp. | reverse complement strand
CCTTTTTTGTGGCTTTGGCTGCGCAACCCACCTTGGAGGGTCAGCCAATGGTCAACATTACTGACCCAGGCGCGTTTGGCGCGGTCCTGCAGCAGGTCGGTATCGGGTTGGCCATCGGGTTTGCCATACGGGTTGTGTTTGCGGCTGTTGAGCTGGCAGGCGAGGTGGTTGGCTTCCAGATGGGTTTGGGTTTCGCATCATTTTTTGACCCTTCAATGGGTGGCCAGTCCAGCGCTGTCGCTCGTTTTTTTGGACAAATGGCGATGTTCATGTTTGTGGTTATGGGGGGGCATGTGATGGTGCTGATGACGGTCATTACAAGTTTTACAGCGTTTCCAGTTGACCAGAATTTTCTGGAGGCACTCAAAGTGATGAAAATTTACGGTTTGGGTACAGACCTTTTTGCCAGTGGTCTGTGGATGGCTCTGCCCATGGTGGGTATGCTCATGTTTGTCAATCTGGCATTGGGAATTGTGTCGCGAGTGGCACCACAGATGAACATTTATGCCATTGGTTTCCCCATCACGCTCACCGTGGGCTTGGTCGGAATGGCTGCCACTCTCCCTATGCTTGATCAGCCCTTTCTTGCGTTGATAGGGAGAGCCATGGACATTTTTTCACCCAGATAGGCACTGGCTCACACCAGTTCATTGCGGATGGCGTAAACAGTGAGTTCCGAGTTATTGGAGAGTTTGAGTTTCTCCAGCACGCGTGAACGGTAGACGCTGACAGTTTTGGGGCTCAGCATGAGCTCTTCCGCAATATCTGACAAACGTTTGCCAGAAGCAATTTTTACAAGTGTTTGAAGTTCGCGCTCGGACAAGCTGGCGTGCAAGCTTGTGCTCTTGGGTGTATTGAGGTTGTCAACTAACATTTGGGCCACACCCGCAGTGACGTATTTTCGCCCTTGTGCGACTGTGCGAACTGCAGTGATCAGGTCGGACGGATCCCCCGCTTTGTTCAAATAGCCCTGTGCCCCAGCCTTCAGGCAACGAATGGCATATTGATCTTCTGGAAACATGGAGACAATTAAGACTTTGATTGGGGACTCGGCTTCCCGTAGGCTCGACAAGACATCCAGTCCGCTTCTTCCCGGCAAGTTGATGTCAAGTACCAGTACATCGCAGGGGTGCAGGCGAATTGCATCACGCACCTCTGCGTAGCTACTTGCTTCTGCAATCACTTGTATGTCCACTGCTTCAGACAGAGTGTCACGAATGCCCCTGCGCACCATGGCGTGGTCATCGCAAAGAATCACTTTAATCATGGGGTTGTGGCTCCTGGGTCGATGGTTGTAGAGGTCTCAAGGGGAATGGACAGAATAATCGAGGTGCCATGGGCTGGGCGTGAGCTTACATCCAACCACCCACCAACCGTACGAGCGCGCTCTTTCAAGCCGCGAATTCCGTATGAGCCTGTTTTGCTGAGGCTTTGACTGTCGATCCCAACTCCATCGTCCATGACCTCGAGTGTCAGAACGCCTTCAGCATCGGAGATGTCAATATTCACAGACGTGCAGTGGGCATGTTTGCCGATGTTTGTCAATGCTTCTTGTGCGGTCCGATAGGCAGCTAGTTGAATCGGTTTGGGAAGGTTCTCAATTTTGTGTGGGGACTGTACATTGGCAGGAATGCCGGTTCGTTTTGAAAAACTGCTGGCTAACCAGGATACTGCAGCAACCAGACCCTGATCCAAAACTGCTGGCCGTAAGTCCCTCATAATCCTTTGACTTGCGTTTAGCGCGTGTGTGAGCATCTCGCTGGCCGCACCAATGTGGGCCAGTGTGGCTTCATCGGACGTATGCCTGGACATCCAAGACAGGTCAAACCGAATTGCAGCCAGAGAGCCGCCGATGTCATCGTGGATTTCCCTGGCAATTGCAGCTCGTTCTTGTTCGATGGTGTTTTGTAAATGCTCGGCAAAATTAGCCATACGTTTTTCAGACAGCGCCAGTTCTTCATCTGCCGCTTCCTTTTCAAGCCTGACATGGTGCATTTCTATGGCGCGTTCCATGATTCGCCATAGCTTGCTGATGTCTTCTTTTGGAACATAGTCGCTGATACCAACTTGGATGGCTGCAACGGCGGCAGATTCTCCAATGGCACCCGAGAGCAATACAAAAGGGGTGCGTAAATGCTTGATTTGCAGTACGTTCCATGCGTCAAGAGCAGTAAATCCTGGTAGTCGGTAGTCGGCCAGAATAATGCTGTAGGGTTCCGTGGCAAGCGCATTGGCAAAGTCGCTCAGTGTGTCGACGCGATCAAGTTTGGAATCAACACCCGACCTAGAGAGTTCACGCCGAACCAACTCGTGGTCAAACAGTGAATCTTCAAGGTGCAAAATGCGCAACGGGTTGGTTTTAAAGGGTGTGCTTGTCATGATTGGCGCTATGATTGTCAGCGATAGTAAAGCTTGTCTGGTGCGCTTTGAGTTCATAGGAGAGTCCATTGGCCATGTCGACTGATCAAACGTCGTTTTCAATTCCAACGGTTGAGTTGCCTGTGATGCTGGTGGCCGAGGTACAGGATTCGTTGTTAGTCGTTGTGCATGACCTGGTTCGTTTGGATGGTTTGTTGGCGCATGCGATGGAAAATTTGTTACAACGATTCACCTTGGCAAGTGAATATTTGTCAGAGCCGTCGCTCGCTACTTTCAAAGAGTTGGATGGTGTGCGTGTTGCATTGCGTGCTGCTGTGACCGAATTACAGTTTCAAGACATGGCCTCGCAGCTGATTGGTCATACGTCAAAGATTCTTCAGGGTTGCGCCTATCGACTGGCATCTGAGGCCATGGGTTGCGAAGATGGCGAAGCTGTTCCGTTTGTGGAAGAAGTTCCCGACCGGCCGAATCCAGTGACCCAGGATGAGATGCAGGCAGGCTCAATCGAGCTTTTTTAGATTTGTGTTCAATGATGGAAAAGGGTAGGTTTTTTCATGCCTTTAATACTTGCTGTTGATGATTCTCCATCTATGCGCAAGATGGTTTCCTTCACCTTGAGTGGCGCAGGCTATCAAGTTGTAGAAGCGGTCGATGGTCAAGATGCCTTGGAGAAGGCGCAAGCTCAACCCTTTGACCTGGTGTTGACAGATCAGAACATGCCTCGCCTCGATGGACTTGGATTGACTCGGAAACTGCGCGAACACCTTCAATATCAATCCGTGCCCATTTTGATGCTGACGACAGAATCTAGCGATCTAATGAAGCAGGCAGGGCGAGCCGCAGGTGCTACCGGTTGGCTGGTCAAGCCATTCGACCCCGTACGATTGATTGAAATCATTAAAAAAGTCATTAAATAGCTTTTTGTAACGAAACACCACGGTTTCAGACAACACAGCACGATTCGACCGAAACAAGGCAAAGGCGTTGCGCCATTGAATGTTGCTACAAGTGACCCATAGACGTTAGCCTGAAGCCGTTATCATCGTGCCCAACGCGTGTTTCCTTACATGTTGCACTGGAAGCAGACAATGTCAGTTTCACACAGCTAATTCATGCCGATTTGCCGGTGGTGCAAGATTGAATCGGGCCTGTCGTAAAGTTGGGAATGACCTTGAATTTTGATGACTGACATGAATTGCATAAAAAACTTTAAGAAAAACGCGAAAAGAGCGTGCTAGAATACAAGGCTTCGCTGATCACAGTGAAGAAAAACAAAAACTGGTTCAGTCCGGTGTTTGTTG
>JBIJDQ010000320.1:0-3685 GCA_044344025.1 Rhodoferax sp. | reverse complement strand
AATACCTCTACAAACTCTCGCCCGATGATCTTGCGCTTGGCCTCCGGTTCACTCACGCCTGTCAAATGCCCCAAGAACTGGTCAGCGGCATCTACCCGAATCACCTTGGCATGCAACTTGCCGACAAACATGTCCATTACCATGTCGCCTTCGTTCAAACGAAGCAGGCCATGGTCCACAAACACGCAGGTCAATTGGTCGCCAATGGCGCGGTGAATCAGGGCCGCAGCGACAGACGAATCAACCCCGCCGGACAGGCCCAAGATTACTTCTTCGTCCCCGACCTGGGCACGGATTTGGGCGACCGCTTCGTCGACATAGTCCCCCATGACCCAATCAGCGCGGGTACCACAAATATCGAGCACAAAGCGCTCCAGAATCGCTGCACCGCGTCTGGTATGGGTCACCTCAGGATGGAACTGCACGCCGTAAAACCGGCGTTCTTCATCTGCCATGCCGGCGATCGGACAACTGTCGGTGCTGGCCATCAATTTGAAGCCGGGTGGCAACTCGGTGACCTTGTCGCCGTGGCTCATCCAGACTTGCAACATGCCATGGCCTTCGGGCGTGGTGAAGTCCTGAATACCTTCAAGCAAAGCCGTATGACCGTGGGCGCGCACATTGGCGTGACCAAACTCGCGCTGGTGCCCACTGGTGACCAAACCACCCAATTGATGGGCCATGGTTTGCATACCGTAGCAGATGCCCAGAACGGGCAAGCCCAGCTCAAACACCGCTTTGGGTGCCTTGTCTGTGCTGTCTTCGTACACGCTGGCATGGCTACCGGACAAAATAATGCCGCGTAGACTGCCGTCACGGGCATAGGCACGAATCCAGTCGTCAGACACATCACACGGATGCACTTCGCAAAACACATGGGCTTCACGAACGCGTCGGGCAATTAGCTGAGTGACTTGTGAGCCAAAGTCAAGAATGAGAATTTTTTGGTGCATGGTGAATCAGTTGGGGACAGAGCAACTGCTTTTGCATTGCTCAAGTCAGTTGGTTTTTCCCGCTGTTACTCAGCGCGGTAGTTGGGCGCTTCTTTGGTAATTTGCACGTCGTGCACATGGCTTTCACGAATACCAGCTGTGGTGATTTCAACAAACTCAGCCTTGTCTTGCAGCTCCTGAATCGTGGCGCAACCACAGTAGCCCATGCTGGCCCGCAAGCCACCCGCCATCTGATAAATGATGGCCACCATGGAGCCTTTGTAAGGCACCCGCCCCTCAATGCCTTCGGGCACCAGCTTGTCAGCGTTGGGGTTGCCCGTGCTGGACTCCTGAAAGTAGCGGTCAGCACTGCCCTGCTGCATGGCGCCAATGGAGCCCATGCCGCGGTAACTCTTGTAACTGCGGCCCTGGAACAAAATAACTTCACCTGGTGCCTCTTCGGTGCCGGCAAACATGCCACCCATCATGACGGTGCTGGCACCGGCGGCAATGGCTTTTGAGATGTCGCCGCTGAAGCGAATGCCACCGTCGGCAATCAAGGGCACGCCGGTGCCCCTCAACGCGGTGGCCACACTGTCAATGGCCATAATTTGTGGCACACCAACACCCGCCACAATGCGTGTAGTGCAGATGGATCCTGGACCGATACCGACCTTGACCGCATCTGCTCCGGCGTCCACCAGGGCGAGCGCAGCCGCACCAGTGGCGATGTTGCCGCCAATGACTTCCACATGCGGAAAGTTTTGCTTGACCCAGCGCACCCGGTCCAGCACCCCTTTGCTGTGGCCATGGGCGGTGTCCACCACAATGGCATCCACACCTGCCCGGGCAAGCAGCTCAACACGTTCTTCGGTGCCCTCGCCCACCCCAACCGCCGCACCCACGCGCAATTTACCTTGTGCGTCGCGCGCAGCGTTGGGAAAACTGGTCTGTTTGGTGATGTCTTTAACGGTGATTAGGCCCTTGAGTTCAAACGCGTCGTTGACCACCAGCAGGCGCTCGATCTTGTACTGGTTCAGCAAGACCTTGGCCTCGGTGATGGTGGTGCCATCAGGCACAGTCACCAGTTTTTCACGCGGTGTCATGATGTGACTGACGGGTAAATCCAAGCGGGTCTCAAAACGCAGGTCACGCCCGGTGACTAGGCCAACCACCCGGCCGCAGTCCATCACCGGAAAGCCGGAGACGCCCAATTGCTCGGACAATGCCATCACCTGGCGGACCGTGTGCTGCGGCGTAATGACCACCGGATCACGCAAGACCCCGGATTCATACCGTTTGACCTTGGCCACTTTTGCAGCTTGTTGCTGCGCGGTCATGTTTTTGTGCACAATGCCAATGCCGCCCTCCTGGGCAATTGCAATGGCAAGACGAGACTCGGTCACCGTGTCCATGGCCGCTGAAACCAAGGGCAGGTTAAGTGAAATGTTCCGTGTGAAACGAGTGCTTAAGGAAGTGTCCTTGGGAAGGACTTGGGAGTAGGCCGGCACCAGCAACACATCGTCGAAGGTGAGCGCTTTACCAATCAGGCGCATGTTTGAAGCTCCAAATTCTCGATTGTATCTGGCGGGTGACCCAAAGGCTGGCATAAACTCCGCGCATGAAGTATTCCGTGACCCTGTCTCTCATTCTATTTGCCCTACTTCCCCTGGGGGCTGCTTCACAGTGGGCGTGGACGGACAAGGATGGGCGCAAAGTGTTCAGTGACCGTGCCCCGTCGGCCGAAGTCCCTGAGAAAAACATCATCAAACGCCCTGGACTGAACACCCCGCAGCCTGCGCTGCCGATGGGTGGTTCGGCGGACTCCCAGGAAAATACTCTCCCCGCTGCGCGCTCAGCAGCGAGTGCAGCAAAAATACCGGCTGTTGACAAGGAACTGGCGGAACGGAAAAAGAAGCTGGAGCAGGCTCAGGTCGCAGAGCGCAAGGCCGAGGAAGACCGTATCAGCAAAGCCCGTGCCGACAACTGTGATCGTGCCAGACAAGCACAAAAAACACTGGGCTCAGGTGCACGCGTTGGGCGCATCAACAGTCAGGGGGAAAACGAGGTGCTCGATGATGCGGCAAGGCGCACTGAAGCCAAACGGATTCAGGCCATTGCGGAGAGCGATTGCAAATAAGCCAGTCCGAAGGTCAATGAACGTCATTTTTACTGGGTTCAATACCCAGCTTTAGAACCCACGCGTTTTTTGACAAACAGGCCGGCTCCACGGCTTCCTTGTTTGACAAAACGCTCACGCCTGGCCACTTTGGGATCAACCCGCAAGGCACGATAGACCTCCACCCGGTCTTGGTCCCGCAGCAATTGGCGCAATTCCGTTTTGCGTCCCCAGATGCCAACTGGAACACCAATGTGGTCAATTTCCGGAAAGCGGGTAAGCAAGCCGCTTTGCTGCAAAGCCTGTAGCACCGTGCATGGCGGCGTGAATTCTAGGGCGACCTCATGTACTTCACGCGGTGCCGGCGAGTAGAGCACCGTCGCCCGCAGCGCGACATCACTCACCGTAAACCTGCTTGGCCCGTTTGACAAATGCATCGACCATGCTGCCTGCAATCTTGTCAAACACCGGGCTGATCAACCGGCCCAGAGTGTTGTCAAAACCGTAGGTCAGGGTCAGCTCAACCTTGCAGGCGCGCTCAACGGGTTCGCCCAAGGGCAGAAAATTCCACTCGCCTTCTAGCTTTGAGAAGGGCCCATTAACCAGATTGATAACTACCTGGCGGTCAGGAAGG
>JBIJDQ010000319.1:0-3688 GCA_044344025.1 Rhodoferax sp. | reverse complement strand
AACCATCTGCTTAGTCCCCAAGCCCCATCTGGATGTAGCCGGTAGGACACACATCTGCACAGATGTGGCAACCAATGCACTTGTTGTAGTTGGTGTCTACATATCGCCCGGTTGTTGATTTGGCTTTTGGAACTTTGAAAACGGCCACTTGCGGGCAGTACACCACGCAATTGTCACATTCAAAACACTGTCCGCAACTCATGCACCGCTTGGCTTCAGCGACTGCCTGTGCCTCCAATAAGGGTTGGAGACGCTCTTCAAAGTTGTCAAGCGCCTGCTCGGCGGTCAAAGAAGTAATGGTGCGACGGTTGCGGCTGACAAAGGGGAAATGGCCAAGAAACAGTTCTTTGTGCGAAATGACATAACGGTCCGACCGGTTGTCATAGTTATGTATTGCCGCCGTACTTTTGTCCGTGCCACGAATAGGTTCATGCACCTCGCTAAAGGCCAACCCTTTTTCGATCATTTTGCGCTTCAGATCAAAGGTATGCACATCAATCTTCGGGCGCTTGTCCAGCACTTCATTTTGCAGAAAGCGGTCAATGCCATCGGCAGCGATGGCGCCATGACCAATCGCGGTTGTCAGCAGGTGAGGGCGCACGACATCGCCACCGACAAAAAAGCCGGGTTGTCCCTGTACCTGGTAATTTTTGTCGCTGGCAATAGCGCCTTTTCCATTGTTGAACTCTTCAAGTCCGGAGAAATCTACCGCCTGCCCAATGGCCGAAACGATCAAATCTGCAGGAATGTCTTCTTCTGTGCCTTCGATATTCTTGATTTCAAGACGGCCGCCGACGATCTTGGCCTCACACTGCACCACACGCAGCGCTGTTGCGCGACCATCGGGGCCTCGCACTACACATACCGGGGCCATGCCACCGCGGATAGATATACCTTCCGACAAGGCATGTTCCACCTCATGCTTGGTGGCCTGCATTTTGTCGATGGCGAAAATGGTGGTCAGTGTCACCTCAGCGCCCTGGCGTGCAGAGGCGGATGCGACATCATGGGCAACATGGCCTGCAATCGCATGTTCAGGGCGATCAGACTCGTTGATCTTGTCGATGTGTCCGAGACGGCGTGCCACGGTAGCAACGTCGATGGAAGTGTCGCCACCACCCACCACTACCACACGCTTGCCGACATGTTGCAGGCGGCCGTCATTAAAGGCCTTGAGGAACGAGGTGGCAGTGACGCAATTAGGCGCTTCAGCACCCTCAACGGGCAGAGCACGCCCCGACTGGGCACCAAGCCCCAGAAACACCGCGTCAAACTCTTCGCGGATTTGCGCCATGGTGATATCGGTGCCGATGCGGCAGTTCATTCGTGTTTGAACACCCAGGTCAAGGATGCGTTGAATCTCTGCATCCAGAACATCACGCGGCGTGCGAAAGCCAGGAATGCCGTAACGCATCATTCCACCCAACTCAGCACGTTCGTCAAAGAGCGTGATTTCGTGGCCCTTCAGCGCCAGTTGATACGCCGCCGACATGCCTGCAGGGCCACCACCGATTACGGCGACTTTCTTGCCACTGGATACCGCAGGCTTGGTGTAAGCCAGATTTTTTGCAATGGCGTAGTCACCCAGAAAGTGCTCGACCGAGTTGATGCCTACAAAATCTTCCACCTGGTTGCGGTTGCAGCCCGATTCACAGGGTGCCGGGCATACGCGTCCCATTACCGAAGGAAACGGATTGGCTTCTGTGAGACGGCGAAAGGCATATTCCTGCCACACCATTCCCGCCGGAGGTTTCTCAATGCCCCGAACAATGTTCAGGTAGCCACGGATGTCTTCCCCTGCCGGGCAACTCCCCTGGCACGGAGGAGTACTTTGAATATAGGTAGGGCATTTGTGGGAATGACCGGCATCAAAAATGTCTTTCTGGAAAGATTTGACCTTGCTGTCGCCATCCTTGTAACGTCTGAAGTTCAGCGGTTTGGTCGAAACTACTTCATTGGGCGTTGACATATTAGAGTCTCCTGATATTGTTGTGTGCGGTTGACAAGTGACGCAAAGCGTTCTTACTTGTCTCCCAATCGAATGGCTTTGCTGACAAGCTGGTGAACTCCGCCCACCATTCCCATGTTGAATCCGTAGTACGGCAGCACCTTCGTGAACTGGGCCTTGCAGATGGCACAAATAGTCGCCATGAAGTTCACCTGATGTTCATCGACCACACCTTTGAGTGCCTCCATCCGCGGCAAAGCACCCTTGACCCGCAGTTCCATCAGGTCGTCGGTCAATAGCCCACCGCCACCGCCACAGCAAAAGGTGCTTTCGTGGATTGTCTGCGGTGCCATGTCATAGAAGTGATTGGCAACCGAAGTGATGATGCGTCTGGGAATAATGAATTGGCCGCCTGGCATGTCACCCATGCGTGAAGCCCTTGCCACGTTGCAGGAGTCGTGAAAGGTGATGATGCGGCTGTCGTTTGCATCTTTATCGAACTGCAAAGCGCCACGTTGAATCAAATCGTCGGTCACTTCGCAAATGTGTTGTGGCACAGGGTAGCGCTGGTCCAGGTAATCGAAGGGGCCAATCAGCGTGTTCCAGAAACTGTAGGCCACACGCCACGCATGGCCGCATTCGCCAACCACGATACGCCGCACACCCAATTCCAATGCTGCCTCACGCACGCGCAGCGAGATGTTGCGCATTTGTTCATAGTTCCCGATGAACATACCGAAGTTGCCAGCTTCCGAAGCGTGCGAACTCAGCGTCCAGCTGATGCCTGCGGCATGAAAAACTTTGGCGTATCCGATCAGACTTTCAACATGCGGCTCTGAGAAAAAGTCTGCAGAAGGCGTGATGAGCAGAACTTCTGCTCCCTTTACATCGAGTGGAAACTTGACATCAAAACCGGTCTCGTCCTTGGTGTCTTCTTCCAGACCTTCCAGGGTGTTTTCAAGGGCGGGGCCCGGTATGCCCAGGTTATTGCCAATGCGATGGACCTTGCCGATGATTTCATTGGAATACTTCTGGCCCATGCCGATGGAGTCCATGATTTCGCGCGCAGCCATGGTGACTTCAGCGGTGTCGATGCCGTAGGGGCAAAAAACGGAACACCGACGGCACTCGGAGCACTGGTTGAAATAGCTGTACCACTCGTCAAGCACTTCGCGTGTCAGATCAACCGCACCCACCAGTTTGGGAAAATATTTGCCGGCGAAAGTGAAGTACCGCCGGTAAATTTTGCGCATCAAATCCTGGCGCGCAACCGGCATGTTTTTCGGATCAGCGGAACCGAGAAAATAGTGGCACTTGTCCGAACACGCTCCGCAGTGCACACAGGAATCCATGTAAACCTGAAGCGAGCGATACTTTCCCAGCAATTCACCCATTTTGGCAATTGCTTTTTCCTGCCAATCTTCTACCAGAGCCTCCGGAAAGCCGACAGCCTTTTGAATGGGGCCTGATGCGATAAAGGGCTTGAGGTGCGACATTGCACCAACCTGGATCAAGGGAATGACCGGGTAGCTTTTTAGCTTCGGGGTTTCGAACGCAGCGGTTGCCATGGTGTTATCTGTGATTTAGGGGCGTTTGTCCAGCGCCGCTGCCCAAGCCGAGATGTGGCGGACTTCACGGGGGTTGTCTGCCTGATTGCGTGTGGGGCTGAAGAATAATCCTGGCGCATGCAACAGCTTGCTGATCGGGAAAATAATCATGAGGAGCGCAACGAGCCCCAAG
>JBIJDQ010000318.1:0-3703 GCA_044344025.1 Rhodoferax sp. | reverse complement strand
CGTGTTGGGCACGCCGCCCTGGGCCTGCTTGACGGCACTGGCCACTTCTTTCAAGCTGGTGGCTGAGGTTTTGTCTTTGATCTTGAGTTGCAGTGCCTCGTTCTTGCCGATGATGATCTGCACCACCTGATCGGGCTGTTTGGAGGCCTTGCCCATGCTGGGCAGGTCAATCACGCTGGGCGCAATCAGTGGGGCGGTGACCATGAAGATGATCAACAGCACCAGCATCACGTCAATAAAGGGCACCATGTTGATCTCGTTGATGGTGCGCCGTCCCCGGCCACGGTGTGCGATGGCTGCCATGGGTGTCTCCTTTGGCTTTACTGGGCGGGGGCCGACTGCGCGCTGACGTTGCGCTGCAAGATGTTGGAAAACTCTTCAATGAAGGTTTCCAGCCGGATGGCGGTGCGGTCTATGTCCCGCGCAAACCGGTTGTAGGCCACCACAGCCGGAATGGCTGCAAACAGGCCAATGGCGGTGGCCACCAAGGCCTCTGCAATGCCGGGTGCCACGACCGCCAGGGTAACGGTTTGCAGTGAGGCCAGGCCGGTAAACGCGTGCATGATGCCCCAGACGGTGCCAAACAGGCCCACGTAGGGGGATACCGAACCCACCGAGGCCAGAAAACTCAGGTGGGTTTCAATCACGTCCATCTCGCGTTGAAAGCTGGCGCGCATGGCCCGGCGTGCGCCGTCCATCAGGGTGCCTGAATCGGTGATGCGGCGCTCGCGCAGTTTTTGAAATTCGCGCATGCCGCTGGCAAATATGCGCTCCATTGGGCCAGAGGTGCGGGCGTTTTTGGTGGCAGCAGCAAACAGGTCGTTGAGGTTGGTGCCAGACCAGAATTCGCGCTCAAAGGTGTCGTTAAGCTGCTTGACTTTGCCCAGCGAAAACAACTTGCGAAAAATGGCCGCCCAACTGGACACCGAAACGCCTAGCAACAGCAGCATCACCAGCTGCACCACTAGGCTGGCGTGCAGCACGAGTTGAATGATTGAGAGGTCTTGGTTCATGTCAGTGTGTGAAGAATCGGTGGGGGAATTCTGTCGGGTTTGAGGCTGCTGGCATTCACCCATCCGGCACGAATGGTGGCTTCACACAGCAGCACCTGGCCGCCTTCGCTGAGCAAAAAAGCCTGCTGCTGGAGGGTCATGGACGCCCGGCCAGTATCTTGGAGCGAGGTAGTGACCAAAAGTTCATCGTCAAGCCGGGCGCTCTTCACATAACGCACATTGGCCTGGCTCACCACAAACATGCCGCCGCTGCTTTCGCGCAGCGCGTGTTGGCTGATGCCTTTTGATCGCAGCCACTCGGTGCGTGAGCGCTCAAAAAACTTCAGGTAGTTGGCGTAAAACACAATGCCACCCGCGTCGGTGTCTTCCCAGTACACACGCACCCGCCAGGTGAAAGTTTCTTTGGGCAGTGGCACTTTGTTCATGCCAGCAAAACTCTCAGGCGCTCAATGGCGGTTTGCAGCTGGGGCAGGGCGTTGGCAGTGGAGAAACGAATGAACTGTTGCGTGTCGGCATGGCCAAAATCCCGCCCCGGTGTCACCGCCACATGGGCCCGGTGCATGACTTCAAAGGCCAAGTCCCAACTGCCGCTCACGCCAAGTTTCCGGCACGCCTGGGTGCAGTCAGCCCAGGCGTAAAAAGCGCCATCAGGCATGACCGGCACGGTCAACCCCAGGGCATTGAGGGCTGGAATAAAGTAATCACGGCGGGCCTTGAATTCGGCCCGGCGGCGCTCAAACTCACGCAAACTCTCTGTCTCAAAACAGGCCAGCGCGGCGTACTGTGAGAGCGTGCTGGGGCAGATGAACAGGTTTTGCGCCAGCCGCTCAATGACCGGCACCAGACGCTCAGGCACCACCATCCAGCCCAGGCGCCAGCCGGTCATGTTGAAGTACTTGCTGAAGCTGTTGATGCTGATGACTTGGTCGTCCAGGGCCAGTGCGGTCTGACCATACTGCGCGTCATGGCTCAGGCCCAGGTATATCTCGTCCACCAGGGTAATGCCTCCCTTGGAAGAAACCACTTCATGAATGCGGCGCAACTCGTCTGGCGCAAGGGAGGTGCCGGTGGGATTGGATGGCGAGGCCAGCAACACGCCACGGGTTTTGACGCCCCAGGCCGCCTGCACCTTGTCGGCGCTGAGCTGAAAACGCTCGGCTGCTGTGGTCGGAACTAGCACCGCTGTGCCGTCAGCGGCTGACACAAAATGCCGATTACACGGGTAGCTGGGGTCGGGCATGAGCACCTCGTCACCCGCTTCAATCAGGGCCAGGCAGGCCAGTTGCAGCGCTGCCGAAGCACCCGCAGTGACCACAATCCGGCCGGGCGGCACCTGCACACCAAAGTGGCTGGTATACCAGCCGCTGATGCGCTCGCGCAATTCAGGCAGGCCGGTGGCCTGGGTGTAATGCGACTGCCCAGCGCGAATGGCTTTGATGGCCGCTTCTTGCACCAGAGGCGGGGCCGTGAAGTCTGGCTCGCCAATGTTCAGAAACACCATGGGTGATTCGGAGTGGGCGACCTGGGCTGCCACCGCGCTGGCTGCCTTGGCCACTTCCATCACGTAAAACGGCTCAATGCGCTGGGCGCGTTGGGTCACTCGCATGGTGGATTTAGCGGGTTGCACCTTTGTCAGCGGCCACCTCGGCTTCGCGCAGTTGGCGGGCCATGCCGTTGAGAACGCCGTTGACATACTTGTGGCCATCAGTGCCACCAAACTCCTTGGTCAGCTCAATGCACTCATTGAGCACCACGCGCCAGGGCACGTCTAGGCAGTGTTGCAGCTCGTACACGCCAATCCACATCACCGCGTGCTCGATGGGCGAGATGTCTGCCAGCTTGCGGTCCAGCAGCGGCAGGATCAGGGCATCAAGCGCGTCACGTTGCTCGGCGCAGCCATGCAGCAGGGCATCAAAGTGCACCGCGTCCGCCTTGGAGAATCCGGCCAGGTCACGGGTGAAGGCATCCACGGCATCGGCCTCGTTTTTGCCAACCAGCAACTGGTACAGCGCTTGCAATGCGAATTCGCGGGAGCGTGAGCGGTCTGACTTGCTCGCCGCTTTGCGCGCCCCGGTGCTGGTAAGCCCTTTGCGTGATTGACGCGGCGGACGCGTTGTGGGGCTTGGGTGGCTAGATTCGCTCATTAGATTTCTTCCAGTAAATTGGCCATTTCAACCGCAACGCGGGCTGCGTCACGGCCTTTGTCGGTTTGGCGGGCCACAGCCTGAGCCATGTTTTCAGTGGTGATGATGGCGTTGGCGATGGGCAACTGGTAGTCAAGCGCTACGCGACTGACTCCTGCGCCAGACTCATTGGCCACCAGTTCAAAGTGGTAGGTTTCACCCCTGATGATGCAACCCAGTGCAATCAGGGCATCGTACTTCAGCTTTTCGGCCATGGCCAACAGGGCCACCGGCACCTCAAGCGCACCGGGTACCTGCACCAGGGTGATGTGCTTTTCGGGCACACCCAAGGCCAACAGCTCGGCCTTGCAGGCAGCGGCAAGCGCGTCGGTAATGCCCGCGTTAAAACGCGCCTGCACAATGCCAATTGTCAGTTTTTTGCCGTTCAAGCGGCTGTCGGTGGCATTCAGTGTGCCTTGGTCTGCAATCAGCATGGGGGTATCCGTTCAGTAAAAGGTGTCAGGGGTCAGGTGGTGACGTAGCCCACAATTTCGAGGCCATAACCGG